>DASVFK010000022.1:0-20644 GCA_036380095.1 Candidatus Angelobacter sp.
TCGGATGCTGCACTTTTCTTCGCGCCTTTTATTATATCCGCTAACCTGCGTTGCGCGCTCCTTTCTGCCTCCAGCGTTTCGCTTAGATTATGATTGGCTGCTGGAAGCGGAGGGTTGGGATGACGCAAGCCGAACGGGCCATGCAGCTGCTCAAGCTGCACCACGCTGATGCGCCGCTGCTGCTGATCAACGCCTGGGACGCAGCCAGCGCCCGCATTGTGGAGCAGGCGGGCTTTCCCGCCATCGCCACCACCAGCGCTGGAGTGGCCAACGCGCTCGGCTATGCCGATGGGCAGCATCTTCCCTGGACTGAAATGGTGGAAGTCATCCGCCGCATCGCGGAAAGTGTGCGCGTGCCGGTGACGGCGGACATTGAAGCCGGTTTTGCAGCCGACGAGGAGAAACTGGAATGGGCGCTGGAGCAGGTGCTGGAAGTCGGCGCTGTCGGCATTAATCTGGAAGACGCGATTCCCGGAGCAGCGCACGGTCCGCTCTACTCGCTCGAAGAGCAGGTAGCGCGCATCCAGACGGTTCGCCGTATCACTGACAAGCTGAAAGTCCATCTGGTGATCAACGCACGCACGGATGCTTACTGGGAAAAAGGCGCGCAGCCCGATGCAGCCCTCAAGACTACGCTGCAACGCGGCCACGCCTATCTGGCCGCAGGCGCTGATTGCATCTTCGTCCCTGGCCTGCGCGATCCGGAGCAGATTCGTTCAGTGATCACCGAGTGGAAAGCGCCGGTCAACGTCCTGGCGGGCGTAGGTGTGCCCTCGGTCCCTGAGCTGGCCAAGCTGGGTGTGAAACGCGTGAGCTTTGGTTCAGGCCCCATGCGCGCCGCCATGGGACTGCTCCGGCGCATCGCCCAGGAAGCCACGAGCACTGGGACTTACAACGCGATGACGCAGGGTGCGGTCGCTTATGAGGAGATGCAGGGGCTGATGGCGAAGTAGAACTCAGCAGTCAGGATTGAGCCCTTCAAATCCAGCGCTCGCGCCTGGGCAACGCACAAAGAGCGAGCCGCGAATTTCGCGAATGAAAACGAATCAAGAATCAATTCGCGCGTTTCGCGTCCATTCGCGGCTGATTTGGTAGGGGCTGAGTGCTGAGTGCTGACTGCTGCTAGAGCTCTATCTCCATCCCTTCCGCCGCTGCTCTCACCTTGGGATAGTATTCGCGCGCCTTGGCCACCACGGAATCGATGCACGTGTCACTGTGGTCGGGATCGTGATGAAACAGCACGAGCTCTTTGGCCCCGCTTTCCATCACTACATTGACTGCTTCGCGCCAGTGGCTGTGTCCCCAGCCGCGGCGCCGCGCTTCATATTCTTCAGGAAGATACTGCGCGTCATAGATCAGCAGGTCTGCGCCTTCCGCCAGCTCGCGCACCTTTTTATCGAACTCGGTTTGTCCCGGCTCGTTGTCCGTGGCATACACCACGGTTTTACCCTTGCTCTCAATGCGGAATCCCAGGCAGCCTTGCGGGTGGTTGAGCCGCCGCGTGTGCACCACGCAGTCATCGAACTCCAGCCGGCCTTCTTCAATGTCGTAGAAGCGCCGTTGCGCCGCCATCTCGCTCATGTTCACGGGAAAGTACGGTTCGGACATCTGCTCTTCCAGCGCACGCTGCAGTCCGCGGTTCTTGCCGGAAGAGTGGAAGGCAAAGTTGTTCTGCGCGCTGTTGTACAGCGGACCAAAGAACGGGATGCCCTGGATGTGGTCCCAGTGAAAGTGCGACAGAAAAACGTGGGCGCGCAGCGGATCGCCGGGCGACTCCATTTCCAGGTGCCGGCCCAGGTTGCGGAAGCCGGTGCCGCAATCAAACACGTAGAGGCTCCCGTTCAGGCGCACTTCCACACAGGAGGTATTTCCTCCATAGCGCAGGTTGTCTGACTGGGGAGTTGGCGTTGAACCGCGCACGCCCCAGAACCTAACCAGCATCCACCATCACCTCAGCCCGCGCATCGGTTTCCTGATGGGGCGGCTTTCCGCTTTCATGCCCAGATCATCGGGATGTGGGGCTTAACGTTAAACCAAGGGGGAGAACGTTCCGCAGGTTTCCCGTGAGTATAGCCCAAGAACGCCGCTGGCGCGGCTCCAGACGTGGTAATTCCGCCGCACTTGAGGTACGTGTACGTCCGTGCTGGCGAAGGTAAATCGATTAAGATAAAAGCCCATGCTCTTTCCCGATTTCAAGCCGTTCGCCGAACTGGCGAAAAACGCCACGCTGGTTCCAGTCGCCAAGACCGTGGCTGCTGACCTGCGCACGCCGGTTTCGGCCTTCCTCAGCGTGGCCGCCGAAGAAGAAAACGCCTTCCTGCTGGAGTCCGTGGAAGGCGGCGAGAAGATCGGCCGGTATACGTTCCTCGGCGCCCGCCCGTACATGGTGCTGCGTGCCCGCGGACGCCAGATCACTATCCAGCGCGCGGGCCGGAAGCCGCAACAAATCGAAGGCAGCATTTTTCAGGTGCTTGACGGCCTTTTGCGCGAGCACCGTCCCGCGCAGCTTCCCGGACTTCCGCCGTTTACCGCCGGCGCGGTGGGCTTTTTCTCCCACGATGCGGTCCGCCAACTGGAAAAACTCCCTGAGCTGGCCAAGGACGATCTGCATATCCCCGACTGCGTACTCATGTTCTTTGACCGGCTGCTGGCCTTTGACCACGTGCGCCACGAGATCTACATCATTGCCACGGCCAACGTGCGCCGCCAGCCGCCGCGCCAGGCGTATGCGCGCGCCCTGCGTGACATCGCTCGCATTGAAAAACAGCTCAACACGCCGCTGGCGGCAAAGCATCTTCGTCCTTCCCGCGCGCGCAACGCTAAAGCCAAGGTCAAGGCCACCATCTCCGTCAGCAAGCCGCGCTTTCTGCGCACCGTGGAGCGCATCAAGGATTACATCATGGCCGGCGATGTCTTCCAGGCCGTGCCGTCGCTGCGCCTGGAGCTCGAGCCCGGTGTACCGCCGCTTGAAATCTACCGCGCTCTCCGCCGCGTGAACCCCTCGCCTTACATGTACTTTCTGCGCATGGGAGAGATGACCGTGCTCGGCTCGTCGCCGGAGATGCTGGTGCGCGTGACCGGGCGCAAGCTGGAGTACCGTCCCATCGCCGGCACGCGCAAGCGCGGCCGCAGCGAGGCGGAAGACCTTCATCTGGAAGCCGAACTGATCGCCGACGAAAAAGAGCGCGCTGAACACGTGATGCTGGTCGATCTCGGACGCAATGACGTGGGCCGCGTCAGCGACTATGGCACGGTCAAGGTGGCGAACCTCATGTTCGTGGAACGCTACTCGCACGTCATGCACCTGGTGTCGGCCTTGGAGGGCCGCCTGCGCGGCGACCTCAGCCCCGTGGACGCCTTCGCCGCCTGCTTCCCCGCCGGCACTCTCACCGGCGCGCCCAAAGTCCGTGCCATGGAGATCATTGAAGAAGTGGAGCCGGTGCGCCGCGGCATCTATGGCGGCTCGGTCCTATACGCCGACTTCGCCGGCAATCTCGATTCCTGCATCGCCATCCGCACCATGCTGGTGAAAGGACGCAAGGCATATGTCCAGGCGGGCGCCGGCATCGTGGCCGATTCTGTTCCAGAAAGCGAATACCAGGAATGCCTGAACAAGGCCCAGGCGCTGGTGAAGGCGGTGGAGCTGGCAAGGTCAGGGGAGTGACGACCAGGGTCGTGCCTCCGCAACCTCCTTTTGCGTGTAAAACACACCTAAACCTGTCATCCCGATCGAAGCGCGAGCGACGGAGCGTCGTAAGCGCAAGAGAGGGACCCCGACACGAACCGCGCTGTTCATGCCGCTTCAAGGAGTTCTCTCAAGAATGTCCTGGGAGAGCTCCCTGAAACGGCATCGATGGTGCAAACCCTGCCTGGGTCCCTCTGTCGCGCTATCCCGCCACGCCGGGACTCGCGCTCGCTCGGAATGACAATGGTAGAGAGAGTTGGTGTGGTGGAGATGGTCATGTGGTTGCGCCGTGATCCACATACCCCGCGGCTCGGCTTCATCCGACCGAAAGTCGTTCTTCAATAACGTCGTGCTAACATCTTCGCCGTGAAAGATGGGTTTGCGTATAAGTACTGGGTGTACATCGTTGCCCGTGCAACGGGAACGCTGTACACAGGCATGACCGGTGATCTTTATAAGCGAATCATGCAGCACAAGGCAGGTGAGATTGACGGCTTTGCGAAAACCTATCAATGCGGTCGGCTGGTCTATTACGAGGGTTCGGACAACGTGCACCAGATGATCAACCGGGAGAAGCAGATCAAGTCCTGGAGACGAGAAAAGAAGGTTGCTTTAATCGAGAAGATGAACCCGCGTTGGCAGGACTTTGCCGAGCATTGGGGCCGCGAGATGCTTCTTCCAGGAGAGAGCATGAAGAAAGCTCACTAAGGCGAAGCTTTTTGTGCCCGTTTATCTCCCTTCATCGTGCGCAATTCCGCAGGAACAACGCTGCGCGATTCACTTTTTGGCGCCGACATCCGGAGCGAGCGCGGACTGGGAGCGTGGCATGCGCAAGAGAGAGACCCACCTGCGGCCTGCGTCATCGAAGCAGTTTTAAGGCGTTTTTTTGAAGGCGTGCGGGGAAACTCCCTGAAGCCACATGGGTCGTGCAATCACTCTCGGGGTTCCTCTCTCCCGCTCATCCCGGCACGCCGGGACTCGCGCTCGCTCGGAATGACAGTGGTAAAAAGCGTGGTAGTGGAAACGTCTCGCCTCACGGCATGAAATACCGCACCATCGTCTCAGCTTCCATGGGCACCGCTTTATCGCCGCACCTGGCGGGCGAGTAGCGCCACTGACGGATGGCGTCCGTGGCGCTCTTGGCGAAGCTTGCATGGGCCGCGTATTCCACTGTCAGGTTCTGAACCGTTCCGTCCGCGCCGATCACCCAGTAGAGGTACACCTGTGTATCACGAAGCTGCCGGAGTTCGTCCTTGGGGATGTCCGGGATTGCGTCTTTTACCTTGTAGGGTGGCGTGCGCTCGTCACAGGTATCAAATGCGGGCACGCCGGCCGGCGGAGCAAAGGCTTCAGCAACGGGATCCGCCTTGGTAATCGTGATGTCCTTCAACTCCAGCACTACGCCCTTGACCGGCTCGCGAAAAACGATGTGCGTGGGAAAATACTTCTTTTCGAATGCGCTGTAGTCCAGGAATTCCACTTGGTGAAACTCGAATCCCCCCACCATCACCAGCGCTGAAGTGGCCGGATCAAAGCAGAACTTTTGTTTTTGAGACTCCTGGTCCTTCACGTCAAAGCATTCCACTTCTTTGTGATTGCGCGTGTCCGTGGATATCTTGGATGTTTTCGCTTCAGGCGGCAAAAGGCCCGGCCGCCACAGGCGGTCCAGGCTGCGCATCAAGAGCATCTTAGGCACCGGAACTGTCTGCGAGCGGGCCACATAGAGTTTGTTTCCGCTCACCCACCTGGCTTCGCGATACTGCGCCAGCTGCAGCTCGGATTTGTAGAGCTCTCCTTTCCGCAGCACTGTGATCTGGCCCTTCAGCTCCTTGGCCGTACGGGGATTCAGGACCACTGTCGCACGGAGCTGATAAGGACCCAGGGGAACAAGATCGGTGGCCTGGCGGGAAAGTTCGATCAACTGCTGCGGCGATTTCGGAGGCTCCTGCCCGCGAGCATTCGCTGCGAAGCTAAGCCCCAAGACAATCGCCAGCGTTGTCTTATTTGTCATAGTGCAGCAGCGAAAACACTTCCATCCCTTCAAACTTCTTGCGCCCGTTCAGGAAGTCCAGCTCCACCACAAAGCCCATGCCGGCGATTTCGGCGCCCAGCGAGCGGGCCAGTTGCACGCAGGCGTTGGCCGTGCCGCCGGTGGCCAGCAGGTCGTCTACGATGATCACGCGCTGGCCGGGACGCACCGCGTCCTTGTGGATCTCCAACGTGTCTATCCCGTACTCCAGTTCGTAGTTCCACTTCACGGTCTCCGCCGGCAGCTTGCCCGGCTTGCGGATGGGCACAAAGCCGGCGTTCAGGCGATACGCCAACGCCGGGCCAAAGATGAAGCCACGTGCCTCAATGGCCAGCACCGTATCCACCTTGGCGTTCAGATAATGTTCTGAGAGAGCGTCAATGAGCGTGGCAAAACCCACTTTGTCTTTGAGCAGGGTGGTGATGTCATAAAACAGGATGCCTTTTTTGGGAAAGTCCGGGACTTCGCGGATCAGCTTCTTCAGGTGATCGCAGTCTGTGGCCATCTTTTACCATGCTCCTTCAATGCGAAAGGTTGTGAGTCCCGGCACCGGCTCGGCGGCCAGTTCTTCCACTTCGTCCACGCGCGCGGCCCGCGGTCCCCGTTGCAACTTGCCGCGCAGGACCACATGTTGCTGTTCGTTGCCCATGGCCAGCACTTCCACCGTGCCGTTGATGTTGTTGCGCACCCAGCCGGCCAGGCCGAGCTGGCGCGCCTCATAGTCCACGAACCAGCGGAAGCCCACTCCCTGCACCCGCCCGCGGACGATGTAACGCCTGGCAATCATGTTCAGAGATTATGCGCGAGAAAGGTACGCGCCTTCGGCGGTGTCCACGCGGATCTTTTCGCCTTCATTGATGAACGGCGGCACCTGCACGATCAGCCCGGTCTCGGTCTTGGCCGGCTTGGTCACGCTGGAAGCCGTGGCCGACTTCAACCCCGGCTCGGTCTCCACCACGGTCAACTCCACCGTTTGCGGCAGCTCGATGCCCACCGGCTTGCCGTCATAAAACTCCACTTTGATCTGCAGGTTGGCGGTGAGGTAGTCCACCGCGTCGCCCAAAGTGTCTTTTTTCAGGTGGACCTGCTCGTAATTTTCCGTGTTCATGAAGTAGTAGTCGTCGCCATCCTGGTAGAGATATTCCATGGCCACTTCATCCACGTTGACTTTTTCAATGGCGTCACCGGAGCGGAAGCGGTGCTCAAACATGGCGTTGGTGCGGATATTCCGCAGCTTGGCCTGGATAAACGCGCGCAGGTTGCCCGGGGTGCGGTGCTCCACGCTGAAGACCAGATGAAGATCATTGTTGTGCTTGATGATCATCCCCGGACGCATCTGGGTTGCTGGAATTGCCATGAGTTGAGTTCTTCTCCTTGAAATTGTGTCGGCGAGGTGAATGGACCATTCACTTCGGGCTGTCAGCGAAGCCCTTTGACATGAAATCTCATTTTACCGCATGTTGGTGAAAATGGGCAGCTTGCCGTTAGCAGCTTCCTGGCGAAATGGCGATTCATGCAGCAACAGAAGCTATTCCGTAATGCGCACCTTGATGCGGTTTGAGCAGCGCCTGGAAATACCTGCCACCCTCGCTGACCACCACTGTCTCGCCTTCCGGGGCAACCGATATACAGCCCGCGATTTTACTGCTATCTTGGTCGACCACTGGAGGGATAAGTGCGTTTACTAATCTTCGCAGTGGCAACCGCGACGATGTCGTTGCTCGCCCCGTCGCCCGCACAGCAGAGTCACTGGGCATCGGCTGACGACCAGACCGCGAAATACATCATCGACATGGAACGGAAGTGGGCTGAGGGTGTGTGCGTCAATAACGGCGTAGTCGCCAGTCTGCTTGCCGACGATTTTCAAGGCACGTCAACGCAAGGTGCACGCTTCAAGAAGGCCGATGAACTCAAGGACGAGAAGGGTGCACACATCGCTCACGATTGCGGACTCGATGAGGCCAACGTACATTTCTTCGGAGACAATCTCGCCGTCGTCTATGGCCGCGAACACGCTGTCGGCAAAGACAAGTCCCAGCCAAGCGCAAAGGTTTGCCAGGTTTGGACCGATACGTGGCTGAAGCGTGGCGGCAAGTGGCAAATCATCGCCTCGCATGACAATCGCGTGGAATGTAAGTAACGAACGAATCTCTGGCGCGGTATATCGAACCACAACTGTTGGTAACAGGCGATTACATCCACAATCGATAATCCCTCAGGTAACGCTCAGTAACCAGCTCGCGGGAACATGGGCTGCGTCCCAGGATAAAAGAGAGTTGTACTACGATGGCCAGCACTCGGCCTACTCGCCCGGAATCAACCGCACAGGTTGGTAATACTTGCCGCTTTCGCTCACGATCACGGTTTCGCCCTTGCCCTCGTATTCCTTCAGCAGCTCAGGATGGTTGATCAGTTCGTCCGGGTCAACGCCTTCAAACGCGATGAGTCGATAAGTCCCTGGGGCCAGGCCGCGCAGCGTGAACTTGCCTTTCACGTCCGCGCGAGCGGTGCGGAACAGATCAAAGTATTTGCGCTTGGGCTCATCCGGCACCAGCAGGATGTACGCCGGAGCGGGCTGATCTTTGTCGTCCGTTACCAGGCCGTCAATGTGTCCTCCAGCAGGACTGAGCGCCAGCTCCACTTTTTCACGGGCGCCGCTCGCCACCAGGTCGTTCCTTTCCACTTCATGTCCGGAAAGCCGCACCGACTTCAGGTAGAAATCGGCCGGCAGGTTCAGCGCGTTTACCATGTAGTGTTCGCCGGGGTGCAAGCGGCCGTGGAAGTCCAGGTCCGGCAGGTTGGCCAGCGCGCGGAAATCTCCCGCCAGCCGCGTAGGCGCAAAATCCACGGAGACGTGCGCTGCCGGAAACTTTGCGCCGCCTTCCACGGTCACCTGTCCTTCAATCTCCTCTTCCGGCTGTCCCGCCAGGAGCACGTTTTCCAGGCCGTGTACGCCTACCTCTACCGTGCGCTGGTCGGTGTTGCCGCCGGTTGCGTCACTGAACTCGGTGCGCAGCGTGTATGTGCCTGGAGCGACCCCGCGGACCTCAAACGTGCCGTCCTCACTCGATATTCGTCCAGGGATGCCGCCGGCGCCGCCCAGGTAATCCGTCCAAAAGGCGGTGACGGAGGCGTTCTTCACGCGCTCGCCAGTCACGCCGTTGATGACAACGCCCTTGATGCTGACGCTGGGCGTACTGAAGAAGACGAAGTCGGCCCGCGCCTCGTCGCCCGGTCCCAGCGGCAACGCCTGGGCCTGGAGAAAGTCGCTGGTCGCCGGATAAAAGAGCGGGGGATAAGTGATCTCGCGCTCCGAGACCGCGCCCTGCGTGGGGTCCGCGATACCGGCGCGCTCGATCACCCCGACGATGTTTCCGGCCGATACTATCTCGAGCTTCTTGTCTCGCAGCGCCGGTTTGTATTCCGCCAGGATGTAATATCCACCCGGGCGCAAACCGTAAATGCGGTACTCGCCGCGATCGTCCGTGATGCCCAGCCCAACCGTGTTGAGACGCAGGCGCCCCCGGCGATATTCCCGCGCCAGCAGCTTCACCTGGATATGCTGCATGGGATCGCTGTGCTCGTCCACAATCGTCCCACTGATCGCCGCGGTGGGCAACAGGCGGAGCACTAAGTCCTTGATCTGCGCACCGGCGGAAACTTCAATCATCGGCTGATAGCTCCGCTTGCGCATGTCCGACAAAAAACTTTGCCGGTCGGCGGCCAGCCGGTAGATACCGGGCTCGACGCCGCGAAAAATGAAGCGGCCCTCATCGTCGGCGCGGACTGACTTCACGTCGCCTGCTTTGCGCACGTTGCGCAGGACCACGTCCGCACGCGGCACCACGCGGTTGGTAACAGCATTGACCACCAGGCCTGCAATCGTGCCTTTGGCTGGATCGGCAGGGCCCGCAGGATCGACGGACTGGCAGCGCGCCGAGATGGGCAAAAGGAAGGTTACGGCCGCCAGAACCCCGGCCGCGAGTGGCCAATACCTATTTGAGGCGAGAGCCATACTTACCTGCTCGCTGGATGATTACGTATACTACAGGGCCTGGGTTGCAAGAAAAACGCCGCAATAAAAACGCCGCAAAAATACATGCTGCAAGATAAATGTCGTATTAATTCTTGCTGTAGATGTTCTTTTTCTTTTCCCGGTAGCGCTCAAAAGCCAGCTCAATCAATCGGTCAATCAAGTCAGGATAGTCCAGTCCGCTGGCTGCCCACATTTTCGGATACATACTAATGGATGTAAACCCCGGCATGGTATTGATCTCATTGAGATAGACTTTTTCGTTCTTCGGGTCCATCAGAAAATCCACCCGCGCCAGTCCTGAGCAATCCACTGCCTGGAACGCGTGGATGGCCATCTCTTGCACGGCTTTTGCGGTTTTTTTGCTGATGGGCGCGGGAATCAGAGGTTGGGAGCCTTCGTCCACATACTTGGCGTTGTAGCTGTAAAACTCCGCTCCGGGCACGATTTCGCCTACTACCGAGGCTTGCGGATCGTCGTTGCCCAGCACCGCGCACTCCAGCTCGCGGGCCTTGCGGTTCTTGCCGCCCACGCCTTCCTCGATCACGATCTTGCGGTCATAGCGCGCGGCCTCGTCTATGGCCGCCGGCAGTTCCCGGCGATCATGCGCCTTGGAGATGCCGACCGAAGACCCCAGGTTCGCCGGCTTTACAAACACCGGATACTTCAAGCTGCGTTCGATCTCCTTGATGACCTTCTTTGGCTCCTTCTCCCAGCGGGCGCGCAGCACCGTGACGTGCTTCACGATCGGCAGCCCGGCGGCGGCGAAGAGTTTTTTCATGACGTCCTTGTCCATGCCCGCGGCGGAGCCGAGCACGCCCGCGCCCACGTAAGGGATGTCCGCCAGCTCCAGCAGGCCCTGGATGGTGCCGTCTTCGCCGAAGGTGCCATGCAACACAGGAAAGATCACGTCCACGTCAATGTGGTGCTGTCCGGCCAATGCAGCGCTCTCAAACGGAATCAGTCCGTGCGACTCCGGGACCGGCGGCACCATCACCGCTTCGCCCCGTGCCAGTACGGCAGCTCCTGGCGTTGCTGCAGGATCGCCCGCGCGCAGGTGCCGGCCGTGATCTTCCGCCGCGCCCTCTCCGCGCAACAGCCGCTCGGCGTGCGTCGCCGTGACCCATCGCCCTTGCTTGGTAATACCGATAGGCACAACCTCATATTTTTCCGGATTGATGGCCCTGAGGACTGACGCCGCCGACAGCAGTGATACCTCATGCTCGCCGCTGCGGCCGCCAAACAAAACGCCGACTTTGATTTTTTTCATTACGGTTACTTTAATGCACTCAGCCGGACAAGATCGGATTATCAAGATCGTCGATCTGGCGAGCTAATGTTCGTGGTGGCCGCCGATGCAGATGGCCCGATGATCCGCTGGCCAGATGTCCCGATCTTGCGCCGTCTGAATGCTGAGTTCTGATTGCTCCTACGTTGCCCTGTCCCCGCTCGGGCACTCCTTGGCGCGTTCGCGCACGTATTCCTCGAGTTTTCCTTTGTCCTGCAAGTTGATCAAGGCTTCCATTTGCGCTGAAACCGCCATCGGCTCGGTCTTCAGGATGCTTTTGTATGCTCGCAAGGCCCCTTGGAGGCCCGCCATGTACTGCGCGTTGAGATCGCCACTCTGGTTCGGATGCTCGATGAGGAACACTGCCATCTCAAGACCGAACTGGGCGCCCAGTTGCGGTGCATAGCGATACCGCGAGCGGCCCAGGTCTCCCATCACCGGGACGCACATGTTTACGTTGATGTCAGGCACGTCCTCCAGCCACTTCAAGGCCCAGGACCGGTCTGCGCGCATGCGATCATCCAGCGGGTCCTGTTCCAGTTTCCTGGTGACCTCAATAAACCGCTTGCGCTCTTCCTCCGTGGACGGGCCGCGTTGGGAATCGCTTTGCCCGGAGACCAAGTAACTCAACGAAAAAACTAGTAGAGCGGTATGAAGTGTTTTCCGCATTCTTCCTCCCGAACAAAAGCAGTCAGCACTCAGCATTCAGCTGTCAGCATCTTGCCATTCTGTCATTCCGAACCGCTTCAGCGGCGAGGAAACTGTTGCTTGATGGCAGCAAAAGCAGATTCCTCATGGCTAAAGCCATTCGGAATGACAATGCTCTGTCGCTGAATGCTGATTGCTGTTCACAATATCTTCTTGCCCAACGCCGAAAGCGCCAGCTCCACCGCCAGGTCCGCGGTGCGATTGTGTTCATCGATCACGGGGTTGACCTCCACGATCTCAAAGCTCAGCATGCGGCCGTGATCGGCGATGATCTCCATCGCCAGGTGCGCTTCGCGATAGCTGGCCCCGCCGCGCACCGGCGTTCCCACTCCCGGCGCGTCTTCCGGATCGATCCAGTCCATGTCCAGTGAAACGTGATAGCCGGCGGTACCGCGTCCGGCCACGCGCAGCGCTTCTTCAATCACGGTGCGCATGCCTCGCTCGTCGATATCGCGCATGGTGTAGACCTCGATGCCGGTCTCCTTGATATTTTCTTTCTCGCGCGCGTCGATGTCGCGCACGCCCACCAGCACGCAGTTTTCCGGCGCAACCTTGGGTGCGAAGTTGTAAATATTGGCCAGGTCCGCCGGGCCCAGCCCCAGGATGGCCGCCAGCGGCATTCCATGAACGTTGCCGCTGGGCGAAGTTTCCGGCGTGTTGATGTCGGCGTGGGCGTCAATCCAGATCAGCCCGATCTTTTGCTCCTGCACGCGGCGCTGTTCGCGGAAGAACTGCGCCACGCCCGCGACGGTCCCGGCAGCGACGGAGTGGTCGCCGCCGAGCACCAGGGGAAACTTGCCTGCTTCCAGGGTCTTATAGACCATTTCCGCGTGCTTGGTGCAGGTGGCGGTGATCTCCTTCAGATATTTGGCGTGAGGATCGCCTTCCTTCTTCTGCTCCGCCAGCGCCACCGCCATGTTACCGCCATCTTCCACCACATGGCCCAGGGCCTCCAGGCGCGCTTCCAAACCGGCCACCCGGACTGCGGAAGGCCCCATATCCACGCCGCGCCTTGCCTGTCCCAGGTCGAGCGGCACACCCAGAATACGGATCTTCTTGGGGACTATGTTGTCCCCGGCAGCAGGCTTTTGCGCCGCCGTCTCGGTCTTGTTTGCTACAGCCGTTGTCGTCTCAGGAGTCATAGCTCAAGCCTAAGGATAGATGCGCGTTAAAGTGCGGGCAAACGGGATGGTCTCGCGCACGTGCTCCAGACCGCAAATCCACGCCACCGCGCGCTCAATGCCCATGCCGAAGCCGGCATGCGGCACACCGCCGTACTTGCGCAGGTCCAGATACCACTTGAAAGCCGATTCCGGCAGATCATGTTCGGTAATGCGCTTGCGCAGCAGGTTGTAATCGCCGATGCGTTGCGACCCGCCGATAATCTCGCCGTAACCTTCCGGCGCCAGCACGTCCACGCACAGCGCCAGCTCAGGACGCTGCGGATCCGGCTCCATGTAAAACGCCTTCACCTGTGCCGGGTAGCGATGCACCATCACCGGCTTATCGAACTGCGACGAGATGTAAGTCTCATCGGGCGAGCCGAAGTCGCCGCCCCACTCAAACTTGGCCTCCACCTGGCCCTTGGCGTGGCCTTCCTGCAACATCTTCACCGCGTCGTCGTAGGTAATGCGCGGGAACGGTGGCTTAATGTTTTCCAGCTTGGTCGCGTCGCGGCCGATGGTCTTCAAGTCTTCCGCCCGCCGCGCGATCACGCTCTGCACAATGTGGCTGATGAAGTTCTCCGCCAGCTCCATGATGTCGCTCAGCTCGGCGTAAGCCACTTCCGGCTCCACCATCCAGAACTCGGTGAGGTGGCGGCGGGTCTTGGATTTTTCCGCGCGGAACGTCGGCCCAAAAGAGTACACCTTGCCCAGCGCCATGGCCGTGGCTTCAATGTAAAGCTGGCCGGACTGCGTGAGAAATGCCTGCTCCTCAAAGTAATCCACCGGGAACAGCGTGGTGGTACCTTCGCATGCCGCGGGTGTAAGGATCGGCGGATCAGTGAGCGTAAAGCCGCGATCGTCAAAGAAATTTCTCGCCGCGCGAATGATCTCTGCGCGCACGCGCAGGATGGCTGCTTGCCGCGGCGTGCGCACCCAGAGATGGCGGTTTTCCATGAGGAAATCCGGCCCATGCTCCTTGCGCGCGATGGGAAACGGATCGTCTTCCGGGACACGCTGCACCACCTTCACGTCGTTCACGTCCAGCTCGTAACCACCGGGCGCGCGCTTATCGGCGCGGACCTTGCCGGTGACGATCACGCTGGATTCGTCGGTGAGGTTCTTGAGCGCGTCAAACACTTCCGGCGTGACCTGGTTCTTTGGCACCACGCCCTGGATCACGCCGGTGCCGTCGCGGAAGATGGGAAAGATCAGCTTGCCGCTTTCACGCTTGTTGTAAAGCCAGCCGCGGATAGTGACCGCCTGGCCGTCATGCCGGCCGATCTCGGCGATGCTGGCGATCGGCGCTTGTGTCGTTGTGGTTTCCATAATCTATTCGTCTCAATTTACAGCGACGCTCGCAATGCTCAGGGATCCCTGGGAATCCTTATCCTTCAATCGCAGTCATCCTGAGCCCGCGAGGCCCTGACCCTGAGCTTGCGAAGGTCAGGGGACTAAGGGCGAGTCGAAGGACCCCGACAAAGCATCCTCTGCAATCCGGATTCAGGGAATTTCAGCGAGGAACCCAAACGTCGCGCATTCCAACAATCTATCTTCCAACACATCTTGCTTGCATCGCACAAGTCCTCACTCCGCCACAGCCGCGGTCGTCTCCAATTTCTTGAACGTCTCGGCCATCCGCGCGGCTACATCCAAGCCCTCGGCGCCTTCAATTTCCATCAGCAGCACCGGCGACTGCGGGGCCGAGCGCAGTGCCTGCACCGTGTCATTCCAATCGATTGAGCCTTCTCCCGGCCACAGATGGGCGTCTTTGTCGCGGTGGTTATCGTGCACGTGCGTGGAGCGGATGCGCTCTTGCAAAACCCCGTATGCCTGGTGCACCGAGCTCATCAGGTGCGCATGTCCGGTATCGAAGCAAATGCCCAAGTCGGGATAGTGCAGCGACTTCAGCAATTCCTTTAAGCGCTCTGGCGTGGCGAGGTCGTTGGGGGTGTTTTCCAGCAGCAAGGTCACGCCAAGCTGACGGCAAAATGCCCGCAAGGCTTCCACGCCGCTTAGCGCCCATTCAAACTTGCGCGGATCGTCATATTCGTCACTCTTGCCGATGTGCTGCACCAGGAAGCGAAACGGCATGTACTCGGCCACCTCCACCGCGCGCTTGATCTCGTCCAGGGCGTCGATGCGCCGGGGCTTTTCCATGTCTACCAGGTTCAAAGGCTGGCCGCCGCTGCGAAAGTCGTTGCTCATATAGATGGGCGAGTGCATGGAGTGAAACTCCACGCCTTCCGTCTTGAACCAGCCGGCGAGCTCCTTGATGTGCTCTTTATCGGTGTAGTTGAAGTGGCCGCGCGCGGCAAAGATTTCAATGGCCTGCGCGCCGCCGCGCTTGAGCGTGTCCAGCAGGCCTGGATGCAGCCGCTTCTTGATGTAAACGTAACTCGACATTCCGAGCAGCATCAGAAGCCGGCCGCCTTTCCCCCATTGCGTCCATCGGGCGCGCCTAGCAGTTCGCCGGACTTCGGGTCCACGGCGATGCACTCGCCGTCACTCCAGTAACCGCCCTGCTGGATATTGTGTCCGCGCTGCTCGAGCAGCTTGACGGTGTCCGGAGAGATGCCCACGCGTTCGATGTAGATCTTGTCCGGCTGCCACTGGTGATGGAAGCGCGGCGCGTTCACTGCCTGCTGGATGTCCAGCCCGTAATCCACCACGCCCATCAGGATATTGGCCACGGTGCTGATGATGCGCGGTCCGCCCGGCGAGCCCAGCACCAGGAAAAGCTTGCCGTCTTTGGTGACGATGGTCGGCGCCATGGCCGAAAGCGGCCGCTTGCCCGGCGCGATGGCGTTGGCCTCGCCCTGGATCAGCCCGTAACCGTTGGGCACGCCCGGCTTGGAGGTGAAGTCGTCCATCTCATCGTTCAGCAGGAAGCCCAGCTTGCCGGCGGTGACATGCGAGCCGAAGCCGTCATTCAACGTATAAGTCACGGCCACGGCGTTGCCCAGCGGATCAACCACCGAATAGTGCGTGGTGTTGCTTTTCTCTTGGCCCTGGTAAGGCGCATGCTGCGCCGCGCGACGATCCAGCTCGCCGAAGCCCGGAGGCCGGTGCAGGTCTGTGCTGATGCTGGCGTGTTTCGCGTCGAGCGACTCACGCCAGGCGACGGCATATCGCTTGTCAATCAACTGCGCCACGGGAAGCTGGTTGAAATCGGGGTCCCCCAGGAACTCGGCGCGATCGTAAAACGCGCGCCGGAACGCCTCAGTGGTGAGATGGATGGAGTCCGCGGAACGGCTGCCCAGCTTGGCAAGATCGTACCCTTCCAGGATGTTCAGGGCTTCGACCATGGTGATGCCGCCGGAGCTGGGCGGAGGCGCGCTGAAGATCTCATAACCGCGATACGTTCCTTTGATCGGCTGGCGTTCTTTCACTTCATACGCCGCAAGGTCCTGCGCCGTGATCAGTCCTCCGCCGCGCTGGATCTCTTCCGCCAGTTCGCGCGCCAGCGCTCCTTTGTAAAAATCATCGGGATTGGCGGCGATGCGCTCCAGCGTCCGCGCCAGCTCCGGCTGGCGGAAAATCTCGCCGGTTTCGTAGAACTGCCCGTTACGCTGGAAGATGCGGCGGGAATCGGCGTACTTCTCCAGGTCCTTATCTTGCATAGACTGGGCTTCTTCGTAGGTCAGGCGCACGCCGTCGCGGGCCAGGCGGATGGCAGGATCCATCACGATGCGCAGCGGCAGCTTGCCCCAGTGCTTCTGCGCGTAGACCAGTCCCGCTACCGATCCAGGAACGCCGATGGACTTATACCCGAGCAGGCTGGCGTCGGGGATCACGTTGCCTTGCGCATCCAGGTACATGTCACGGCTGGCGGCGCCGGGAGCTTTCTCGCGAAAGTCGACAAAGTGGGTTTCACCAGTGGCAAAGCGAAGCAGCAGGAAACCGCCGCCTCCGATGTTTCCCGCCGCGGGATGCACCACTGCCAGCGCAAAGCCCGTGGCCACGGCGGCATCCACGGCGTTGCCGCCTTTGCGCATGATGTCCGCGCCGGCTTGCGAGGCCTCATGGTGGACGCTCACCACCATGGCTTTGCTCGCATGCACCGGCCGGAGACCTTCTGCGGCGGACACCCCAGCTACCGCCAGCCAAACCGCAACCAGCTTAAATATCAGGTATTTACGCAGGGTTTTCATGATTGGCGACACCCCCGGCTCCACTGGAACGAAGTGCGCTTCCGCAATGACAGACTTGACACTCGCAGGCCAGCTATTGAGGGTAGCCTGCCGGTTGCAGGGCAGTCAAATCGGGTTGGATACTCCGTTGGCTGGCGCAGAATAACTTCATTTCAGACATCGAAAAAAACCGTCTCCTGCGGGCCGCAGAGATGGATATCAAAATGCCAGTCGCCGCCGTGGGCCTGGTCTTCGCGGGCCAGCAATGTGGACCGGCGATCTTGCGGCACAAGGGACAACACAGGGTCCTGTGCGGCCGCCGGATCGCCTGAGAAATACACGCGCGTGGCCAGGCGCTTGAGAATGCCGCGGGCAAAAACTGAAACGTTGATGTGGCTTGCCTGTAACTTGCCACCGGCGCCCGGCACCTGTCCCGGCTTGATGGTGGTGAATACACATGCACCGTTCTCGTCGGTGGCGAGGCGGCCAAATCCCAGGATCGTGGGGTCGATGGGCTTTTGCTGGCCGTCATCGGGATGGTTGTATTTGCCTTCCGCATTGGCCTGCCAGATTTCAAGCATGGCGTCGGGCACGGGAAGGCCGTCGCCATCGAGCACGCGGCATAGCAGACGAATGCGCTCGCCCTTGGTTTCCGGTTTCACCAGGTTGCCGACGGAGCCCTTCGAGGTGAGTCCAAGATGAAAGAACGGCCCGGCGGTCTGCGAGGGGGTTGGCTGGTCCACGCTATTGCTCCATCGGCGTAGCTTCACGCCCGCGCAGAACGATGTTGAACTGATAGCCCAGCGCCCACTCCGGGCGGGTCACGGAAAGATCAAAGCCGGCAATCAGCCGCTGCCGCGCACGTTCGTCGGGAATCGATTGATAAATGGGATCGAAGGCGAGCAGCGGGTCTCCGGGGAAGTACATCTGCGTGACTAACCGCGTGGCAAATGCGGGTCCGAAGAGCGAGAAGTGAATGTGCGCGGGACGCCAGGCGTTGTCGTGGTTCTTCCAGGGGTACGCGCCGGGCTTGACGGTGACGAAGCGGTACACGCCCTGGTCGTCCGTGATCACGCGGCCGGCGCCGGTAAAGTTGGGGTCGCGCGGCGCGGGATGGTTGTCCCGGTCATGGTGATAGCGGCCGGCAGCGTTGGCCTGCCAGATTTCGAGCAGCGTGCGCGGCACGGGGCGGCCGCAGTCATCCAACACGCGCCCGGTCACGATGATGCGCTCGCCTAAAGGCTCTCCGGAATGTTGGCGCGTCAGGTCGCTGTCGGTCTCGCTAATGTCGCGATGACCGTAAACCGGGCCGGTGATCTCTGAGAGCGTATGCGGCAGCAAAATGAGCGGCTGGGCCGGCGCGCGGCGCACGGTGGCAAGATAGGGTTCGTAGAGTGACGATGGCTGCCCCTCGGCGGGATGGCGGTGGTAGGGCAAGACTGTTTTCATGGGCAAAACGCACCAACGAACGTCTCTGAAGTCTGAGACGCATGATACACAAAAGTATGAGTGATGGCGCTCGTTATATCATTTGGCCCATGGCAGAGTTCCCCATAGACCACGTCCGCGGGGCGTTTCCCGCCTTGCAGAGTGATGCCGATTTCATTTTCTTTGACAACGCGGCCGGGGCGCAGTCGCCCAAGAGCGTGCTTGAAGCCGTGGCCAACCATCTTCTGCATCGCAACGTGCAACGAGGCGGGCGGTACAGGCATTCCCAAGAAGTGGACCAGGCGATCGCTCAGGCCCGGGAGAGCGTGGGCCTGCTGGTGAATGCCCGGCGCGCCGAGGAAATCTCGTTCGGCATGAACGCAACCTCGTTCATGCGGCTCATCAGCCTGGCCATCGGCCAATCGTTTCCACCCCAGCACGCGAAAACCGCGCGCGCCGGGGACCCCTTTCCGCCCCAGCACGCGAAAACCGCGCGCGCCGGGGACCCCTTGAAAGACCGTCGCGAAATCATCGTGACCGATCTTGACCACGAATCGAACATCGCTGTGTGGCTGGCGCTGGAGCGTGAAGGCGCCAAGATTCTGTGGTGGCATTTTCGAGACGATGGCCGGCTCCATCCCGAGGACCTGGAGAAGCTGCTCTCTCCGCGCACCCGGATCGTGGCTTGCACGATGGCATCGAACGCGATCGGCTCCATCCTTGATATAGCGGAGGTCTCCAAACGCGCCCACGCGGCAGGAGCCGAGGTGTTTGTCGATGCCGTGCACTATGGTCCGCATGGGCCCATTGACGTCCAGGCGTTCGATTGCGACTATCTGGTCTGCTCCGGGTACAAGATCTTTTCTCCGCACATGGGATTTCTCTGGGGCCGCCGGGAAATCCTGGACGCCCTTCCCACCTTTCGCGAGGAGTTCGTGCCCGATACCACGCCCTCCAAACTCGAGGTTGGGACCTATATCTATGAGAACGTCGCCGGTATGGACGCTGCTGTGCGCTATCTGGAAGCTCTGGGCCGGCGCATCAGTCCCGCGGCAACTTCCCGGCGGGCCGCGCTGGTGGCAGGCACGGAGGCCATCCGCGACTATGAAGCGCAACTCTCCTCTGCGATGCTCGATGTTCTGGCGGATGCCAAAGCCACCGTGTACGGCATTACCGCGAAGGACCAGATATCGCAACGGACGCCGACCCTGTGCTTTAATCTTCCTGGCATGGCGCCGGCAAAAGTGACTGAGGCGCTGGCGCAGCAGAATATCGGCGTGCGCGACGGCCACATGTATTCACCGCGACTGATCAAGCGCTTGGGCCTTACCCAGGAGATCGGCGCAGTCAGAGCATCATTGGTCCACTACAACACGCTGGAAGAGGTACGCAAATTCGGGAGCGCGCTCAAGGAAATAGCCAAGCATTGATCAAAACAACCAACCTCTATGCTAAGTGACAAGAAACTCCGCAAGCTCGGTTTGCGCTTTTGCGACCTTCCCGCCCATGGGCAGGCCAGCCATGACTGATCCCGCGCGTGTAGCGGTTGCACCTGCGCCGGATGTGGAAGGTCTGCACCGCCGCTTGGGCCAGCGGCAGCTCACCATGATGGCCATTGGCGGCGCCATCGGCGTGGGATTGTTCCTGGGAAGCAGCGTAACCATTCGCCTGGCCGGTCCCGCCGTCATCCTTTCTTATCTGCTCGGCGCCGGGATCGCGCTGATCATGTCTTATGTGCTGGCGGAGATGGCGGTCGTTCATCCGGTCGCCGGGGCCTTCGGAGTTTACGCCGAGAAATACCTCAACCCCTGGGCTGGGTTTTCCGTCCGGGCCACCTATGGAGTCGCGCAGATCATCGCGATTGGCGCTGAAGTCACCGCCGCGGGCATCTACATTTCGTTTTGGTTCCCGCACGTGCCGCAATGGATCTGGCTGGTGCTGGTCTCAGCCGCGCTGGTGGCGCTCAATTCCATGCAGGTCAATCGCCTGGGCGAGTTCGAATACTGGTTCGCGATGATCAAAGTGGCCGCGATTCTGGCGTTCATCGTGGTTGGACTGGGGCTGATCTTCGGCGTGGGGTCGCGCCCCGCGATCGGCCTGGCCAACCTCACCCAGCACGGCGGCTTTTTGCCGGCAGGATGGAAGGGCGTATGGCTCTCGCTCACCATCACCGTGAC
>DASVFK010000023.1:0-6802 GCA_036380095.1 Candidatus Angelobacter sp.
AGCCAGTCAGCCAGCTTCTGGCGTTTCTGGTCAACGTCCAGCGCGGGATCGTCGGCGATGTCATCGGCGTGGCGCATGAATGCGTAAACGGCGCACAGGGCGTTGCGTTTTTCCGCCGGCAGCACCAGGAAGCCGTAGTAAAAATTCTTGGCTGCTCGGCGTGCGATGCCTTTACAGACCACGTACGCATGCGTGAGCTGGTGATGGGTCACAGTAGTTTGCCCGCCACGGCGCGCGCCAGCAGCAGCAGCTTGCGCGTCTTCGAGATCACCGGCCTCACCTTGAGGACATCAAAGCCCTGGCGCTCGATGGCCTTCAGGATTTCCTGACCGCCGCGGCTGAAGAGTTCGATATCGATGGCCAGCTCTTTGTTCACTTTCTTCACCAGCGGAAGCCCGCGTGCAAACCATTCCCTTGCCCGCTCCACCTCAAACTTCATCAAGGCGATGAACTGCGTGGTGGCCCGGCGCTGGGCAATGTCATCTTCGCTGACGCCGTAGTGGCGCATGTCTTCCAGCGGAAGGTAGATGCGGCCCTTGCCGTAATCAACGGCAACGTCCTGCCAGAAGTTGGCCAGTTGCAGCGCTGTGCAGGTGAAATCAGAAAGCTGCTGGCGGTCGGCATCGCTGTAACCGCAAAGATAAAGGACAAGATGGCCAACGGGGTTGGCGGAGTAATGGCAGTAGCCAAGGACGTCCTGAAACGTTTCAAAGCGCGTGACGGTCTGGTCCTGGCGAAAAGCGATCAGCAGGTCGGAGAACTCGTGTTTGGGAATTCCGAATTGCTTTATCGTCTCTCCAAGGGCCACAAAAACCGGATGTCGCGGCGTGCCAGTGTAGCAGGCATTCAGTTCGCCTTCCCACTGGTCCAGCAGCTCGAGCGACTGCTGCGGATTGCCAACTTCGTCGCCCAGATCGTCAGAAATCCGGCAGTAGGCGTAAACGTTGTAGAAGTGCTGGCGCAGACTGGCCGGGAGAAACCATGTGGCCACGGAGAAGTTTTCGTAATGGGTCTTGGCCAGACGTTCGCAGTAGGCGCGCGACTCGGCGAGCGAGGGCGCTCGCTCCGGAATGCGATAGGACTCCGGCAGCGCGCTCCAACCCAGCGGCGCCGGAAGAGAAGAATTTGTGGGCAATCCTGGCATGATCAATGGCCGGGAATGATGGCGGTCTTGATCTGGCTCCCCCGGTCCAGCATCTGCTGCAGCACCTGCTTCAGCTTGGAGAGCGGCGCTTCGCCAGTCACGTAGTCCGTGCTTTTCACGCTCTTTTCCGCGATCAGGGAGAAGGCCTTGCGCACCGTCTGCGGCGTGTGATGGAACGTGGCTTTCAGTGTAAGCTCCGAGTAGTGCAGCCGGTTGGTATCCAACTCTACTTTGGTCCCGGAAGCGCACCCGCCAAAGAAGTTGACCACGCCGCCGCGCCGCACCATGTCCACGGCCCACTGCCAGGCCTGGGGACGGCCCACGGCTTCGATCACGATGTCCGATCCGCGGCCTTCGGTCACCGAGATGACCGCGCCAATCGCATCGCGGGTGCGGTCAAGCTGGACTACTTCGTCCGCGCCGAAGCGACGTGCAGCCTCGGACTGCTCATCGCGCTTGACCACGGCGATCACTTTGCAACCGGCGAGCTTGGCCACCTGCACCAGCATCAGTCCCAGCGGTCCCGCGCCGATCACGGTAACGGTGTCGCCGATGTCCGCGCCAGTTTCCTGCAGGCCGCGCAGCGCGCAGGCCAGCGGCTCCGTCATGGCAGCCGATTCAAACGTTACGTCGTCCGGCAGCGCAAGCATGTTGGTTTCAACGATGCGCCGCGGAATCTTGATGTACTCCGCGTACGCGCCATTGTTGAACAAAAGATCTTCGCAGAGGTTCTCCTGGTGCTTCAGGCAGTAGAAGCAGGCGCCACAAGGGGCGGAATTCAGCGCCACCACGCGCATGCCGCGGCGGAAGTCGCGCACGCCCGGGCCCACTTCCGCCACCACTCCTGAAAGTTCGTGGCCGAAAAGGGCCGGCGGCACGATCATGCGCGCGTGATAGCCGCGCTGGAAGACCTTGAGATCGGTGCCGCAAGTGAGAGCAACGTTTACTTTGACCAGGACCTCGCCCCGCTCCAGCTCGGGGATGGGTACCTTTTCGATTTTCACGTCCTCTTTGCCGTAGAGGACGGCCGCCGTCATTTGCCCTTTCAATTCTTGTCCCACTCCATTCCCGGTTGAATGACAACCTTCATTGAATCAGGACCCGGATGCGAAGCCAGCTGCAACGCTTCAACCGCCTGCCACAACGGAAAACGGTGCGTTACCAGCCGCGCAAAATCAATTTCTCCACTGAAAACCAGACGAACGTTTTCTTCCTGCAAATCCACGGACGCGCTGTACGAACCCAGCAGCGTTTTTTCGTCCACGCAGATCGCCGCGGGATCAATCGCCACCTCGCTGCGTTGCGTCTGCGCAAAGAGCATCGCTCTTCCGCCGGGCCGCGCCGCCTCAATCGCAGGGCGAATCAGATTGTTGCCCGCCGTGGCGAGAATCACTGCATCCGCGCCGCGGCCTTCCGTCAACTCGCGCACCTTCTGGTAAGGGTCGGCGGACGAGGCGTTCACGTTGTGACGCAACCCGAAGTTCTCACTCATTCTAAGGCGTTGGGGATATAAATCGGAAGTTACCACAGTCGCACCCGTCCGGCCGGCCAGCGCCGCCAGCATGATCCCAATGGGACCCTGTCCAATCACCAGCACTGTTTCTTCGCGCCGCGGCTGCAGGGCCTCCATGGCCTTCATGCATGTGTTGACCGGCTCGATGAATGACGCCTGCTCGTAAGATACGTTGTCCGGGACCTTGATCAGCCCTTTGCGCACGATCCAATCCATTACGCGGACATATTCGGCAAATCCGCCGCCGCTGGGCTCAAAGCCCGCCGTTGCGCCTACTTTCTTGTAGACCGGACACTGGGCAAAGACCTTGTGGCGGCAGTAGTAGCACTCGCCGCAGGGAATATGATGAAACACCATGACCCGGTCGCCGACCTTGAAATTCTCCACGCTCTGGCCTACCGCCGCAATCTGTCCCGCGGTTTCATGGCCGAAGATGCGCGGCGCGGAATGTGAACCGGTGTGAATCTTCTTGAGGTCTGTGCCGCAGATGCCGCAGGTGTGTACCCGGATCAGGACTTCCCCGGGCCCGATCGCCGGTGTGGGAACGGTTTCCAGCCGGACATCGTTCACGCCGCGATACACCGCAGCCTGCATGGTTTGCGGGACCGTGTTTTCGTTGCGAACTTCCGCTTTGGCCAATGTGGACATCAAATCAGTCCCAATGTGTTGCTCATGCACCAAGCGTCCGGGAGAATCCTCGGCGCGGACTCAGACAATCAGTTCTTTGAACACTCGGCTTCCCTTAGTGTAACAACTCTCGCCGGTTGCAGCTTCGCAGCCATGTTCTGCCGGAGCCAGTCACAAAGGGCGCGGCTCGCTCGCCCGCTGTTGCGCCCCAGAGCAAAGGCTTTTGCCCAATGCTGCGGTCGCAATGCCAGCCAGCGAACGAACTTCCCCTGCTCAAACTGTCCATCCGCAGCCACGAACCGGCTGAGAGGAGGCATCACAAAATCGGCCTCGTCCGAGATGGCTTTTACGCAGCGGAACGCTGCGCCTTTCTGCTGCGCCACCCTGGCCACGCCTGCCGCCTCCATGTCCACCGTGAGCGCGTGAAAGCGCTCCACCAGCCTGCGCTTGCTCTCTGCCCCTGCCACCTCCGGCGCGGTAACCAGAATGCCGCCACCGACGATGTCGCCGCCCACGTCGCAACGGTACTCCACGCCCGTCTCCGCATCGACGATGACGTTGGGTAAGACCACGGCGCCCACCTTCAGGCTGGGGATAAGCGCACCCGCCAGCCCAGCAGAAACCAGCACTTGCGGATGGAATGCTTCCACGACCGCTCTGGCCACTGCTTCCGCGCGACGGCTGCCGATCCCTCCCGCGACGGCGATCGCTCCCTCGCTTTCATGGCATTCCACTGCCTTGCCGTCCACGATCAGCGTATTTTTCTTCCACGCTTTCACCAGCGGCTGAAGTTCACTCTCCAAGGCCGCGATGATGGCGACCGCGGTCATGCCGTCACCGTCGCCGCCTGGCGCACCGGTTCAACGTATCCGTGCTTCTGGAACCACTGGACCGCGCGCCGCAATGCGTCTTCCACGGGCAAGCTGCGGTAGCCAAGCTCACGCTCGGCCTTGGCGGACGAGGCAAACATCATTTTCCGGCCCATCTTCACGGCGTCGATGGTGGCGCGCGGCTCCTTGCCCAGTATTACGCCGGTAAAGAACTGGTCGAACGCGGCAAAGCCCATAGCCACGGCGTGCGGGACCTTCATTGTGGGCGCAGGAACACCGGTGAGCGCAGCAAGCTTGTCGAGGATCTGCTTGAGCGTGAGGTTCTCGCCGCCCAGGATGTAGCGCTCGCCGGGCCGGGCCTTCTCCATGGCCAGAATATGGCCGCGCGCGACTTCCTTTGCGTCGGCAAGATTCAAGCCGGTATCCACGTAAGCCGGGAATTTGCGCTTGAGAAAATCCACGATGATGCGCCCCGTAGGCGTGGGTTTGATGTCATATTCGCCGATGGGCGTAGTCGGGTTCACCACCACCACGTTGGCGCCTGTGCGCCCAGCGTTGAGCGCAATCTGTTCGGCCATGAACTTGGAGCGCTTGTAAGGTCCGACCATATCGGCGAGTGAGACTGGCGTGTCTTCATCCACGATCTGGCCCGTGGTGGTAAAGCCCATGGTGGCGACGGAGCTGCAGTAGACCACGCGACGGACGCCGCACTCCTGTGCCGCCTGTATGATGGCGCGCGTGCCTTCCACGTTGGCCCGGTACATCTGGTCGGGGTCGCGCACCCACAAGCGATAATCCGCCCCAATGTGGAAGACAAATTCGCATCCCCGCATCGCATTCTTCACCGATTCCGGCTCGCGCAGGTCGCCCATCATCACTTCCGCGCGCAGGTCGGCGATGTTGTCCGTGCGGCTGCTGGGGCGAACCAGCAGGCGAAGGTCAGCGCCCTGCTCCGCCAGCGCGCGCGCAACGTGGCTGCCGACAAATCCCGTGGCTCCTGTGATGAAGGCTCTCATGGTTTTTCTGCTTCTGAAATCCCGCGCGTGGCTTTTTTCTGGAACCCTGAGCGAAGCGAAGGGTCGCTATTGTGCCGAGAGGCTTTGGGGCTGCCTGGTTCAAACTGATTTGATCCATAGGAATCCCTCGCTTCGCTCGGGATTTCAGAGAAAAGCTCTTTCACTCAATGACCGTTTCAGTCAAACAAGCTACTCCAGCTTTTCGGCCTCGATCCCAATTCCCTTTTCTCCCGCCGACTTCTTTTCCCAGTACTTCTTCACCCAGGATTCCCAGCTTTTGCCGGCAGCGGTGTCACGACCGCTGAAGGCGAGCGCCGCAATATCGGAGTATGGGATGGAGGTTTTTTGGGTGGAGTCTTTGGGATAGAGACGGACCAGAGAATCGCTCAGTGTCTTTCCGGTACGGCGGTCGAAGATGTAGCCTTCGACCTTGCTCCCGTCTTTGCGCGTGACGGTCACGTCGCCGCGATAGTCAAAAGCCTTTTCCAGGGCCTGGCGAAGCTCTTCTTCCCCCGCCAACTCAGGGACCCAGCCTTCCAGCTTCTCATGGGTAAAGCCCGGGACCACCTCAAGGGACTCAGCATCTTTCTTGATTGTCTCCGGATTCTCTGCAGCCTGTCTGCCGTTGGCTGAACCGCTCATGCCCTGGTTTCCTCAAGCTCGCCGGAAGTCTCGGTGATCTGCACCAGAGGGTTGTAGCTGTGCACCGGCTTCACCGGCTCGTTGAGCATGCGCGCGGCATCTGCATCCTGATGCGCGGTGAAAAATGTGGCACGCACGGTGGCGGCGAGGCCGCGTAGCGAACTGAAAGTATCGTTTACGGCGGAGGCTTCATAACCGCTGTGTACCATGCAGTTCGCGCACTTGGGATTGCCGGATTCGGTACCGTATTCGTGCCACGCGGTTGCGTCCATCAGCTCCTGGAAAGTGTCGGCGTAGCCATCCTGCAGCAGATAGCAGGGTTTTTGCCAGCCAAAGATGTTGTAGGTGGGCATGCCCCACGGGGTGCAGGCGTAATGCCGCTCTCCCATCAGGTACTCCAGGAACAAAGGCGACTGATTGAAGCGCCACGTGTCCTTGCGGTTTGACAAGATGGCGCGAAACAGCCGCTTGGTGCGCGCCTTGCCCAGAAAATGCTTCTGGTCGGGAGCTTTGTCGTACGAGTAGCCAGGCGAAAGCATCATGCCTTCCACGCCCAACTCCATCATCTGGTCAAAGTGGGCGCGGACGCTGTTGGGATCTGCGCCATCGAACAGAGTGGTGTTCGTAGTCACGCGGAAGCCGCGCCTCAGGGCCTCTTTGACTCCTTCAATCGCCAACTCATACCCGCCCTCACGGCAAACGGAAAAATCGTGGTGATCGCGTTCTCCATCCACGTGGACGGAAAACGTGAGGTATTTGCTCGGCTTGAACAAGCCGATCTTCTCTTTCAGCAGCAGCGCGTTGGTGCAGAGATAGATGTACTTCTTGCGCGCCACCAGTCCTTCCACGATCTCACCGATCTGCGAGTGCATCAGCGGCTCGCCGCCGGGGATGGAGACCATGGGCGCGCCGCACTCTTCCACGGCGCGGAAGCATTCTTCCGGCGAGAGCTCTTTCTTGAGGATGTGGGCAGGATATTGGATCTTGCCGCAGCCGGCGCAGGCCAGATTACAGCGGAACAACGGCTCCA
>DASVFK010000024.1:0-9103 GCA_036380095.1 Candidatus Angelobacter sp.
GCCTTTAAGGTGAGGCTCACGTCCACGAACTGTCCCGGCCACAAAACATGTTGAGTGTTTTCAAACGTGGCCTTCAGCTTGATGGTGCCGGTCGTCAGGTCTACTGCGTTGTCAATGAAGGTAAGCTTGCCAAGAAAATGCTGCTCGCTGCCCTGCGGCTTTGCGTCGACCTTCAGAGTTTTTTCCGACGAGTATTGCTTCAGCTCCGCGAGTTGCTGCTCGGGAATGGCGAAGCTCACGTAAATCGGTTCGATCTGGTTGATGGTCACCAGGATTGGAACATCATTGGCCTTCACCAGGTTTCCTTCCTTCACGCCCACGTTGCCGGTGCGGCCGTTGATGGGAGAAAAAATCTGCGTGTACTGGAGGTTGATCTTTGCCGTCTCCACGGTGGCCCTGTCCGCGGCCACGGCGGCTTGGGCGGCGTTGGCGGCGGCCACGGCGGCATCCACCTGCTGCTTGCTGGCCACGCCTTCGCGGCCCAGCCCCTGATAGCGCTCCGCATCCAGCTTCAGATTCAGGGCCTGGGCTTCATCCTTGGCCAGCGCACCTTCGGCCTGGCGCAGCACGGCTTCAAATGGCGGACGCTCGATCGAGAACAGCAGCTGCCCTTTCTTGACGAAGTCGCCTTCTTTGAAGTGCACCTTCACCAATTGTCCGGAAACCTGCGCCTTGATGCTGACCATGGAGATGGCTTCCACGTTGCCGATGGCGGAGAGCGTGACCGGCATGGTGCGCGAGGCGACGCTGGCCACTTTCACCGGGGCAGCCGGAATCTGTGGCTGGTTGGCCGCCTGTACCGCGCTTTTACCCGAGCAGCCGACCGCTGATGCTGCCGCCAGTAGGCACGCCGCGAACAGGACGGAAGTAAGTTTGGTAGTGTTCATGTTTGCCCGATTTTCCCTGCACCTGCGTGAAGACCGTTGTTGTTGCCGGCGCGCTTTACTGCCGGGTTTTGCATGCCTGCCAGCCAGATGCCGGTAAGCGTGTTGGCCACGTGATCCGTGTCAAAGTTCTGGTACCGCTCTCCCGCGAAGAATTCCTGGATGAGATAGTGATAGACCACCATGCCCACAAAGCCGCGCGCTGCCAGCAGCGGATCACACTTACGAAACACTCCTTGACGAATGCGCCGGCGAATGTAGACCGCCAATGCCTCGTAACACTCTGCGACCACCGTGTTGAAGAAGCGGGCCGAGAGTTCATGGTTCTCCAGCGCGGAAAACCAGAGCAGCCGGGTGAGTTCGCGGGCGCGCTCGCTGCGGTTGAGAAACTCTCGGGCCACGGCCCGGAAGACTTCCTCGTCTGGTCCGCCTCTTGCCAGGATCTCGCGGACCCGCTGCTGCCGGCCGCGCGCGTTGCTGATCTCCTCGATCAACGTCCAGTAGAGGTTCTCCTTGGAGGGAAAATGGCGGAACAGCAGTGCCTCATTCACTCCGGCTTGCTCGGCGATCTCCCGCGTGGTTGCGCCCTCATAGCCTTTTTGCGCAAAAAGCACAGAGGCAACGTCGAGAATCTGCTGGCGGCGATGGCTGGCGGTAAGACGGGAGGCCATGGGGAACCCGGATAAATAAGTAAGTAACTACTTACTTTACCCTTGGACGGAAAGCCACTCAAGACGGAGAGCAACGATAGAGATCAAGAAATGTTAAGGCGTGCCGCCGGCCAGCGCTGCTCAAATGCGTGCCAGGACCACGCGAAACCAGTGATTCGGGTCTGTCCAGCTTGTTTCCAGGCGCAAACCGCTTTCGCGCAGCAGCCCGGAGATGGACTCGTCGCAGAACTTGTAGCTGTTTTCGGTGTGGATGCGCTCGCCGCGGTGGAAGTGAAAATTCTCGTCCAGATCGCGCACGTAAACCACCTGGTCGTTGCGGCTTTCCAGGTGCATCTCAATCCGCGACATGGCCGGGTTCCAGAAAGCGACGTGCTCAAATGTCTCGAGGCAAAAGTTCCCGCCCAGTTCGCGGTTGATGCGCGCCAGCACGTTCTTGTCGAACTCTGCGGTCACGCCCGCGCGATCGTTGTAGGCTTCGTGCAAGACCTGGGCGTCCTTCACCAGGTCAAAGCCAAGCAGCAGAACGTCGCCTGGCCGGAGCGAGCCGCGAACGTGTTGCAGAAAGTCCCGCGCTTCTTCCGGCTCAAAGTTCCCGATGGTGGAGCCGATGAACAGCACCAGCTTGCGTCCGGGCAGGGCGCGCAGTTGCGGCACGCCGAACGAGTAGTCAGCCACAATCGGGTGCACGTGCAGCCGGGGAAAGTCTCCGTTCAGGCTCCTCACGGCCGCCTCCAGGGCCGCGGGGGAAACATCCACGGGAAGAAACTCCAGCCGCAGTTGCCGCCGCAGGAGCGCCGCAATCAGCGTACGGGTCTTGCTGGCGCTTCCGGCGCCCAGTTCGATCAAGCTGAGATTGGAGCCGGCCGCGCCGATGATCTCACTGGCATACTGCTGCAAAATACCATATTCGGTCCGCGTGGGATAGTACTCCGGCGTGGCCGTGATCTCTTCAAATAGGCGCGAGCCCTCAGCGTCGTAGAACAGTTTAGGCGGAAGCTGCTTGGGCCGAGCGCTGAGTCCTGACAAAACGCTTTCCGCAATCGGGCTGAGTACAGCGGGGCTTCTATAGGCTGTCATCGGCTAACCTTATGCCGGAGAACTGCCAGCGGATCCCCGGTTGAAAGAAATTGCGATACGTAGCGCGAATGTGCGAACGTGGCGTTGCGCAGGAACCCCCGCGCAGCACCATCTGTCCGCTCATGAACTTTCCGTTGTACTCGCCCAGCGCTCCCGCCGCGGGCTTGAATCCGGGATAAGGAAGGTAAGCGCTGGCGGTCCACTCCCAGACGTCGCCAAAAGCCTGGAGCGGCGCGCTGCTGTCTCCCGCACCCGCGCAGGGCGCGGGATGATATCTGACTTCTTCCAGCAAATTGCCCGCAACCGGCAGTTCTGCCATCGCCGTTTCCCATTCGAACTCAGTGGGCAAACGCGCTCCCGCCCATCGGGCAAAAGCGTCCGCTTCGTAATAGCTCACGTGGCAGACCGGTTCGGATTCTTCAATCTTGCGCATGCCGGAGCAGGTGAACTGCAGCCATTGGTTGCCGGCCTTGTCCCAGTAGAGCGGCGCCTTCCACTGATGTGTCTGCACGGCCATCCATCCATCGGAAAGCCAGAGTTCAGGACGCTGATAGCCGCGATCATCCATGAAAGCCAGGTACTCTCCGCAGGTCGCCGGACGCCGCGCCAGCCGGAACGGCTGAACGAAAGTCTTGTGGCGCGGAGCTTCATTGTCAAAGTGAAATGCGCTGCCATCAGCGCCCACCTCAACCAGCCCTCCCGCGTAGGCCTCGGCTTTTTGCGGCGGCGCTTCTGCGGTGGACGCGGAAGGAGCAGCCGGCTGATACGGCGGACGCAGCGGGTTGCTCCAGAATGCGTGCTTGATGTCCGTAACCAGCAACTCCTGGTGCTGCTGCTCATGGTTGAGCCCCAGCTCCACCAGTCGCAAAAGATCATCGGACAGCGCGCCGGAGCCGAGCAGCTTGCGCATGTGCTCATCCACGTGGCGCCGAAACTTCTCCACTTCATCCAGCGCCGGGCGGGAGAACGTGTTACGCAGCGCCTTCTCCGGCTGCGGTCCCACGGCGTTGTAATAAGAATTGAAAAGATCGCGGAAGCGCGGATCAAACGCCTGATAGCCTTCCTGATGCTGCGAGAGAATGAACGTCTCAAAGAACCACGTAGTATGCGCTTGGTGCCACTTGCTGGGACTGGCTTCCGCGCAGGACTGCACCATCTGGTCTTCCGCCGTGAGCGGCGCAACCAGCTGCTCTGTTTGCCGGCGCACCGAGTCATAGAGCCGGGAAAGGTCCTGCGCCTTCGGTCTCTCCTGCTGCTCTCGGGTTGGACGAAACGTCAGGGCCGACTTAAACGCCATAGCTCAAGTACCTGGACCAAACAGCGATCACGAAATACTACTCTTCCCCAGCGCAAAAAGCTTGCTCCGGTTTGCCTGAATGATCTGTCTTGAGATGCGGACCAGGGCCTTCCGGTGGCAAAGAATTTGGCCCCATTTGAAGCACCCGGACCGTTCTGTTGTAAGCTCCAGTGGTGGACTCCCTGGCGCGCACCATCTTCCACGTTGATATGGACGCCTTCTTTGTGTCCGTGGAAGAACTGCAGAACCCGGCGCTCAAGGGGAAGGCCGTGGTGGTGGGCGGGCAGCGCGATGAACGCGGCGTGGTCAGTGCCGCATCGTACGAGGCCCGTAAGTTCGGTGTCCACTCGGCCATGCCCTTGCGGACAGCGGCCAAACTCTGCCCGCATGCCATCTTCCTGGATGGCCACATGTCGCTTTATGCGGAGCACTCGCGCAAGGCGCGCGCCGTGCTCCAGGATTTTTCTCCCGCGCTGGAGATGGCCTCGATTGACGAAGCCTACGTCGACATGACGGGCACGGAGAAGCTTCTCGGACCGCCTCTGCTTGCCGCGCACAAGTTGCATGAGCAGATGAAAGCACGCACCGGTTTGAACTGTTCCATCGGCATCGGGGCTTCGCGGCTGATGGCAAAGATCTGCTCGGACAAGGCCAAACCCAATGGCGTGCTTCACGTGCTTCCCGGAGGCGAACAGGCGTTTCTCGCGCCGCTTGACGTGGGCAAGATTCCCGGCGTGGGCAAGGTGACGAAGGCGCGGCTCAACGAGATAGGCATAGTCCGCATTGCTGACCTGCTGCGGGTCCCGCAGTCGCTTCTGGAAGAGAACTTCGGCAAATGGGGAGCGGCGCTGGCCGGGAAAGCGCGCGGCGAAGATGCAGGCGGATGGTTCGAGGGTGAAGTCGGCGAAGATTGGCAGGCCAAGTCCATCAGCCACGAGCACACGTTCTCCACTGACACGCGCGACCGCGACAAGCTGGAATCAACGCTGGCGCGGCTCTCTGAGATGGTGGGGCGCAGGCTGCGCGAGCAGGAGTTTGCCGCCCGCACCATTCAGCTCAAGCTGAGATACTCTGACTTTACCACCATCACCCGTGCCCACTCGCTGCGCGAGCCCACCATTGTGGATACGGAAATCTTCGCCACGGTGCGCAAGCTCTTCCTGGAAAACTGGGAGCCCGGCCGCGAGGTGCGCCTGCTGGGTGTGCATGCTTCCAACTTTCAGGACCTGCCGGAGCAGTTGGCATTGCTGCCGGGCGACTCAAGCCAGAAGTGGGCGCAGGCCTTGTCTGCATCGGACCGGCTCCGGGACAAATACGGCGACCACGCCGTCTTCCTCGCCAAAGGTATGTCCAGCAAGGTGCGGGAGCGGATCCATGAGAACCCCGCGGAACGAAAGATAAGGAAAAAATAAGCGCTTTGGCCGTGGAAAATCTCACGCAAAAGCCTTAAAGTGCTTGTCAGTCTTTTTCGGCCACTTCGCGGCGCGCGGACCGACTGGCGCGCAAATTCCGGGTACCTGAGATTTCGAGGTCGGGTGGTTTATGTCGCCGAGATTTTTGGAAGTCCTGCTTTTCTTCGTTACCAGTATTTTGGTCGGTCTATTCTGCTGGATCTACGTCCGCGATCGCCAGCACAAGTCCTGGCTTTGGTTGCTGGGCTGGCTTTCCATTCTTGTCCACTTTGCCTTCCCCGTCATCGATGATTGGGTGCCCTGGCTTTCCGGCTTCACTGCCTGGGTCCTGGGCGCCACGCTCATCGTGGCCGGCACCTTCTTTTTGCTCTCCGTCTCGGAAGTTTATGCCCGCAGCCGCCGGCGTGCGGCCTTCATTGTCCTCATCACCGGCGCAGGCCTGGCGTACTTGACCGCCTTCTCCCTGCATTTGCCGTACCGTTGGCTTTATGTCGTCCTGTTGGCGGGCAGCACCTCCGCGGCAATATGGAACTCGGCCCGGCACTACGGATGGAAGAACTCTTTAGTCATTGGAATTTGCGTCTTCTACGTGCCTTATGTCGTATGGGCCATGCAACAGGCCCTTGCGGGCGCCCCCAAACACGGGCTGCGGCTTTATCTCTGCGCCTTCTTCGCCACTACAGGCGTCCTGTATTTCCGCCATTTTCGCAGGATGACGCCTGGAGTGATCCTGACCTCGGTAACGTTTCTGATCTGGGGAGCGATCTTCCCTCTTGCTCCGTGGCTTATTGCCCACCAGATGGCGCCTGGGGCGAGCAGCGCCTTGTGGCACATTCCCAAGTATTTTGTGGCCCTGGGAATGATTCTCACGCTGCTGGAAAACCAGACTGAGGCGGCGCGGACCAACGCCCGCCAATACCAGGACTTGTTCGAAGGCAACTTGGCGGCGGTGTACGTATCCACGTTCGAAGGTATGTTGCTCGACTGCAATTCTGCTTTCCTGACCATGTACGGTTTTGCTTCCAAGGAGGAAGCCCTGTCGACCCCGGCGCCGTTGATGTACGCCGACGCAATTGAGCGCGACTTTTTCTTGAGCGCCCTGGAGATGCGCGGCCAGGTGGTGAACTACGAATGCCGCCAGCGCAGAAGAGACGGCTCTGAATTCTGGGTGTTGGAGCGGGCCATTGTGGTCACGCGGCGCGGCGGACGGCGCGCGATCGAAGGAACGGCCATTGACATTACTGAGCGCAAGCAAGCCGAGATAGAGTTGAAGGAATCCGAAGAACGGTTCGCCACCATTTTTCGCCAGAGCCTGGTGGGTTGCGTCATCGTATCGCTGGAAGGCGTGATCCTGAACGCGAATGAACAGATGCTCCGTTTGATCGGCCGTACAGCGGAGCAGGTGATCGGCAAGACCGCGGTGGAGCTGGAGTTGTGGCGGGACCAGCTCGAGCGCGACGAATTTTACCAGAGGCTGCGGACCGAGGCGCGTTTGCAGGACTTGGAAGTGAAGTTCAAGGATTCTTCCGGCAAGGTGCACGAAGGTCTCTACTTTGCCACGTTGGTGCGGATCGGCAAGCAGGAGTGCATCTTCGGCATGCTGCTGGACCAGACCGAGAAACGCGAACTTGAAACCAGGTTCCTGCAGGCGCAGAAAATGGAATCGCTGGGTCGGCTGGCCGGCGGCGTGGCGCATGATTTCAATAACCTGCTGGGCGTGATCGGCGGCTACGCCGAGTTGCTGGATGCCCGCCTGGGCGTGCTCGACCACTATCGCAGGTACTGCGCCAAGATCATTGAGACCACGCAGCGGGCCAGTGGCCTCACGCAGCAGCTGCTTACCTTCAGCCGCAAGGAAATCACCCGCCCCACGCCCCTTCGCCCGGACCTGTTGCTTGGCGAACTCAGCGGCATTCTTTCCCGGTTGATCGGCGAACCTATAGAACTGGCGGTCGATCTTTGTTCCACCGGCACGGTGGTCATGGATAAGACGCATTTTGACCAGATCATCTTCAACGTGGTCATCAACGCGCGCGACGCTATGCCCAACGGCGGGCAGCTGCTGATCGCAACCCAGGACGTTGTTCGCCCCGCGTCGAATTCGGCCGGCGACGCGGCCCCACAGAAGTTTGCCGCCATCCGCGTGCGTGACACCGGTGTGGGCATGGATGAGACCACGCGCGTGCAAGCCTTCGAGCCCTTCTTTACCACCAAAGACAAGGGCCGCGGGACCGGCCTGGGCCTGGCCACCGTATACGGGATCGTGCAGCAGTGTCATGGAGAAATCAGCATCGATTCCACGCCGGGATGCGGAACACAGATCAACATTCTTCTTCCTGCAGTGGATGAGTTGGAGCCTCCGGCTCCTGAGCCGGTGTCTGTGGCGATCAGTGCAGGCAAGGGCAGCATCTTGCTGGTGGAAGACGAGATCGCCTTACGCGATGCCAATGCCGAGTTCCTTACTTCGATTGGCTATTCCGTGCTATGCGCCGGCAGCGGCCCGGAGGCCTTGAATATCGCTCAAGAAGCCGGCGACATTGACCTTGTCATCAGTGACGTGGTGTTGCCACGAATGAGCGGGAGGGAATTCGCTGACCAGTTGCTGCGGGTGCGGCCCGCCGCCAAACTGCTGTTCGTCTCCGGCTATGCCGATGACGTTGTGCTGCAGACTGGAATCTCCATGCGCGGCACTCCGTTCCTGCAGAAGCCCTATTCGCTCAAGCAACTTGGCCGCAAAGTAAACGAGCTGTTGAGGGCTCGCAGCGGTCAAGCGGCGCCTTAGCCGGCTTACACGCGGCCTTCCACCAACTCCGCCTCTTCCACCGCCTGCGGTTTGAGTTTCATCGGCAGCAGGCTGCGGACTTCAATATACAAAATGGGAATGATGAACAGGTTGAGGAACGTGGAAACGATCATGCCGCCGCACACCGTGGTCCCCACGGAGTGTCTTCCTGCTTTGCCCGCGCCGGTGGCGAACACCAGCGGCAGCACGCCCAGGATGAACGCGATCGAAGTCATCAGGATAGGCCGCAGCCGGAGCCGCGCCGCTTCAATGGCCGATTCCACCAGTCCCATACCGCGATGTTGCAACTGCTCCGCGAACTCCACGATCAGGATCGCGTTCTTGCTGGCCAGGCCTATCAGCATCACCAATCCGATCTGGCAGTAGACGTCATTCTCCAGCCCGCGCGATCCCTGCGCTCCCAGCGCGCCCAGCATGGCCATGGGAACAGCCAGCAGAATGATGAAAGGCAGCACGAAACTCTCATACTGCGCGGAAAGCGTGAGATACACCACCAGCAGTCCCAGGCCAAACAGCATCAGTGATTGCCCGCCGGACTGGATCTCTTCCAGCGAGATTCCTGTCCACTCAAAGGAATAACCCGCCGGCAGCGCTTCTTTCGCCACTTCCTCCATGGCGTGGATCGCCTGCCCGGAGCTGTAACCGGGCGCGGCGCTGCCGTCGATTTCCACGCTGCGGAACAGGTTGTAATGGCTGATGTTGCTTGCGTTCGTGCCTTCCTTCACGGTCACCAGGTTGTCCAGCGGGATCATCCGCCCGCTGTCTGAGCGCACGTAAAACTGGCGCAGGTCCCGGGGTGTGGAACGAAACTGCTGGTCCGCCTGCACGTAAACCCGGTAGGAGCGATTGTTGAAGTCAAAATCGTTTACATACTGCGATCCCATGTAAATCTGCAGCGCGGAGGTGATCTGCGAAAAAGGCACATTCAGGCTCTTGGCTTTTTCCCGGTCAATCTCCAC
>DASVFK010000025.1:0-4623 GCA_036380095.1 Candidatus Angelobacter sp.
CTTTTTCTCCGCGTCTCCGCGCCTCCGCGTTGAAATTCAGCTTATCCCGGTTTGAAAGCTCCGCTTACCGCTGTTCCGATCTCCCGATGACCCGATCGCCAGATGACCCGATCACCCCATGGCCCGATCTCCCGGTGACCCGATCTCCCGGTGACCCGATCACCCGATGCTCACGTTCTCAGCTCCACCACCGTCGCTCCCGCGCCGCCTTCGTTCTGCGGAGGCTCCGCCACCGTCGCCACGTGCGGATGCTTCTGCAAAAACTGGCGCAACGCCTTCCGCAAAATCCCCATGCCGCTCCCGTGGACGATTCTTACCCGCGGCATCCCCGCCAGAAATGCCCGGTCCACGAATTTTTCCACTTCGCTCGTTGCCTGGTCCACCGTCTGGCCGATCACGTTGATCTCCGTGGGCATGCTCTCGTCGTCACTCTTCAGCGAGATGGAAATTCCCTTGGCGCGGGCCGCGGCCACCGGTGTGACTCCACTGCGGGCGAACACCTCGGCGATGTCGGCGCGCGGAATCTTCATCTTCATCGCGCCCATCTCCACCTCAAAAGTATTGTCGTCAATCTTGCGCGTCACCACGGCCGTCCGGCCCAGCGACTTCAGCTTCACCATGTCGCCTTCAGAAACGTGTTTCACCTCATGCGGGCGCGCATGGGGATCGCCCTGGTCGGCGCCGGTCTTGTGCGCCACCACGCCGGCGTCAAACTGCTCCTTGAACTCGCGCCGTAGCTTGGCGATCCGTTGCTCCGCCTGCTTGGAGAGCTTCTGCTGCGCCGCGCGGTCCTGCACCGCGTTGACCGCCTCGCGCACCTGGTACTCAAAGTCTCGAATCAGCGACTCCAGCTTGCGCTCGTAGTCGCGCGTCTTCTGCCGCTGCTCCTGCGCTCCCTCGGCTTCCAGTCGCTTGATCTCGCGACTGAGGTCGGCTTCGCGCTTTTGTGCGGCTTGCCGCTCGTTTTCAAGCTCGCGCAGCTCGGAGTGCAGCTTGTCCAGGAAGCGGGCCACATCCTGCGTCTGCGTGCCCAGCTTTTTGCGCGCGGCCGTGATGATCTCCGGATTCAGCCCGAGCCGCCCCGCGATGTTGATGCCCGCCGAAGCCCCGGGCACGCCGACCTGCAGCTCGTAGGTCGGTTGCAGCGTCTTTTCGTCGAAGCCGACGGCAGCGTTCAGCACACTCTGCGTGTTCGCCGCATACACCTTGAGCGAGGTGTGGTGCGTTGAGACGATCGTGACTGCTCCAATGCGCCGGAAGTGCTCGGCAATGGCCACGGCCAGCGCCGCGCCTTCTTCGGGATCAGTGGCCGAGCCCAGCTCATCCAGCAGCACCAGCGAGTGCGGCGTGGCCGCGCGCGAGATGAAGTCAATGTTGGTCACGTGCGCCGAGAACGTGGAAAGATTCTGCTCGATCGACTGGTAATCGCCGATATCGGCCAGCGCGGCGTCAAACACCGGCAGGCGCGCGGTAGTCGCCGGCACAGGCACGCCGGCCTGCGCCATCAGCGCCATCAGGCCGATGGTCTTCAACCCCACTGTCTTGCCACCGGTGTTGGGCCCGCTGATGATGAGCTGGCGATGCCCTGAATCCATCTCCAGCGTCAGCGGCACCACCTTCCCGCCTTTCGGCTTCAGGTTGCGCTCCAGCAGCGGATGCCGCGCATCACGCACTTCGACAAAGTCTTCCGTCAGCTCCGGACGAACACAGTCGTAATCCAGCCCGAAGCGCGCCTTGCCGAACTGCAGCTCCACTTCCGCCATGGCGTCCGTGGCCAGGGCGATTGCATCGGCCTCCTCGCCGATCTTCGCCGTCATCTCCTGCAGGATGCGCCGCACCTCCGCCATCTCTTCTTCCAGCAGGCGCACCAGGTCGTTGTTCTGTTCAATGGTCTCGAGGGGTTCGATAAAAACGGTCTGGCCGCTCGACGAAGCGCCGTGCACCACGCCGTTCACCCGCTTGCGCTGCTCGGTCTTCACCGGGATCACAAAGCGTTCGCCGCGGATGGTGACCAGCTCTTCCTGCACCGCGCCGCCTTCCGCCAGCCGCCGCAGATAGCCGCGCAGCGAATCCTGGATCAGGCGCTTCTGCTTCTCCACTTCGCGGCGTATGCGGCCCAGTTCAGGCGAGGCGCGGTCATCGAGCGTGCCATCGGGCAGGATCTTGTTGCGAAAATAACGCAGCAGCGGCGTGAAGTCCGAGATTTGCTGGGATAGCTGGCCCATGCCCTGCCAGCCGTTGTCCTTGAGCACGGCGTCGGGCGGATGCAGCGCGATCTCGCGCCACTCGGCGGCTTTGTCCGCGAGCAAAAGAACGTCGCGAATCTCGCCGATCTCAAGCTGCGCCCCGTTGATCTTGGATTTGGCCAGGAGCTGTGCGGCGTCAAACATCCCGCTGAAGTCGAAGCGGCCGCCGGCGGTGAGGAAGCGGCGCGTCTCCGCCGCAAGCTGCTGCTGCTGATCGATCCACGTGCGATCGGCAGACGGCACGAGCCCAGCCACGCGCGCCTTGCCCAGCGGCGAGCTTACGTAGGCCGAGAGCAGGTCGTGGAACTGGTCAAACTCCAGAACGCGAGCCGACGAATGCTTGAGAGGCGAGGGAACCATTCAATCATGATGGTAGCGCGATTGTGAGTTTGCCTGCACGTTTCTCTCAATCCCCATACCGATCATGATGCTTGACCCATCCCGGCCCGGTCCCCGTCTCATCACGCCCTTTGGGCGTCAGGTCCAGGTAGTTGTAGGTGGCGTTGAGCAAGTCAATGCCCCGGGCGTAACAGGAGTAAGTGTGAAGAATCGCACCAGCCTCGTCTTTGTAAAACACGCTGACCGCCTCACGGTCCGTCGAGTCCTTCTGCCCTTTGCGGTAGTTGTAAAACGCGCTGCCGCTTTTGAGTTCCTCGGGCGTGAATGAGGCGTAGAAGTCGAAGTTGAAGTCGTTGGGGAAGGAAGACACCCACTTGAAGGTCCAGCCCATGCGCTTCTTGAAGGCCTCCAGTTTGGCCAGCGGCGCGCGGGAAATCGCCACAAAGCTCACGTCGCGATGCCGCAGGTGAACGGAGATGCCGTTGAAGGTGTCTGCCCAGTGCGAACATTGTTCGCAACCTTCCTCCCAGTCCGGCGCGAACATAAAGTGGTAAACAAGGAGCTGGCTCCGGTCTTCAAAAAGTTGCGCCAGAGTTTGTTTCCCGCCCGGGCCTTCGAAAACGTACTCCTTGGGAACGGCTTCCCAGGGCAGTTCGCGCCTCTGGCGGTTGAGTTCGTCGCGCAGCCGCGTGAATTCCTTTTCTTTGGCCAGGAAGGCCATGCGCGCGGCCAGCCAGTCCTGGTGGGGAACGACCGGATGGTCCTTCAGAGTGACGCTTTCACTTGCCATGCTTGCTCCTTTCTGACAAGTCAGCAATATTTTCACGCAATCATAGGCCGTTGGAAAAGCTGAACGCAAAATGGCGGCAACTGCGGAACCACGCACCTTGCCCAGCGGTGAACCGCAAGCGCAAAGCATGTCCGTGGAAAGTCAAATCAGAGGAAGCTCGAGACCCACTCGGGAACCTGTTCCCTGTGTTCAAGCCATTGCGGTGGAATGCTCTCGATGCCCGCGTACATCACCACGATGCCGCCAACGATCGCGCAAGTGGTATCCCTGTCTCCCTTCCCGGTCACTGTATTCCAAAGCGCTTCTTCGTAGCTGCTCAAATAACGGGCAGCGCACCACAAGGCAAAGGGCACCGTGTCGGGGGCCGTTACCGCGGAGCCGTTCCCCAGCTTTGTCACAGCGCTCTCAACCGGCGAATCAAGGCCAAGTGTCAGAGCATTCTCAATACCCTGGCGGACATGACTCTCAGGCGTGTGCTGATGGACGAGTTTGAGAAACTCATGCCCATCCGGGTCCCGGCCAGAACTTCTCGCCTGCCAAGCCAAGCCCGCGGCTAGAGCCGCGGCGATTGCCCCAGCCACCGCTTCGCGGTGCGCATGGGTCGGGGTTGAAGACAGAGCGGCCTGCTCGATAATTTTCCCAAGATCATCTGCAAAGTAGGCGCCCAATGGAGCAACGCGCATCGCCGACCCATTTCCGTAAGACCCTTCGCCATCAAAAAGCGCTGCTGACTCCGTGCGCCATGCTTCCGGCTGGCGGCGAATCGTGGCCAGAAGCTTGTGCATGCCCAGCCCGTAGCCTCTGCCCGGGTCATATCGGGCGGCGAAACTTCTGGCTAGCGAGTCCTGATTGATCCCACCGTGCTCTGCCAACGTCTCCAGGATCGAAAGCGCCATTACCGTGTCATCGGTGAAAAACCATGGCGGAGCCGGGAGAGCCCGTTGTTGAATCAAGGATTCGGCGGTTGCATCGGGAAGAAAAAACCGTTCACCAAACGCATCCCCACAACTCAATCCCTGCAGGGACTGGGCTGCGCGTCGCAATCGCGTTGTATGAAGCTCATCTTGCATTGGCCAGTTGTTTTGTCATGAATCTGTGTAAAGCACGGGCATCGGGCAGATCATATCACCCGTGCACCGAGCGACTGACACGTGTTTGGGTGCAATGTTTGGGCTCCTACGCCTCCTTCGCGGCCTTTGCGTCCTTTGCGGTGAATTCCGCGCTTCGAAACTGCTAAACTTTCCCTGT
>DASVFK010000026.1:0-2774 GCA_036380095.1 Candidatus Angelobacter sp.
CAAGGTGTACGCGATCGAGTCGCCCAAGCTGGCGAAGTACGAGCCGGACGGCACAGTGGCCGCGCTCAAGGCTTTCGTCCAGCAGAAGCAGCCGCGGCTGGTGCTGATGCCGCACACCTACCAGGTCCGCGACTTCGCTCCCCAGCTCTCGACCGCGCTGGGACGCACATTGATCAGCGACGCCATTGGCTTCCGCAAGGACGGCGCACGGCTGGTGTTCACGCGGCAGATGTTCCAGGGCAAGTTCGCCGCCGATGTGTCATTCGCCTGTGACCCGCCGCACTTTGTCACCTTCCAGGCAGGCGCTTTCCGCGGCGACAAGGCCGAGGCCGGCGCCGCTGCAGCGCCCGTTGAGACCGTGACTGCTGACGTACCTGACAGCGCCATCCGCAACAAGCCGGAAGATCCGTTTAAGGAAGCCAAGCAAGCGGTGGACCTGACGCAGGCAGAGATCATCGTCTCCGTGGGCCGCGGCATCAAGGAGCAGAAGAACATCGAACTGGCCAAGGCCCTGGCGGAAGCGCTGGGCGGCGAGATTGCGGCGTCGCGTCCCATCTGCGACTCCGGTTGGCTGCCCATGGACCGCCAGATCGGCAGCTCCGGGCAGACCGTGGCGCCCAAGCTCTATCTCGCCGTGGGCATCAGCGGCGCGATCCAGCACATTGTGGGCATGAAGGGCTCGCGCACCATCATCGCCATCAATAAGGACGCCGAAGCGCCGATCTTTGAGATTGCCGACTTCGGCGTGGTGGGTAACCTGTTTGACATTTTGCCGGTGCTGACCGAAGAGGTGAAGAAAGCCAAAGCTGGCGGATAAACGCCTCACCACTGATGACGCTGATTGCACTGATCTGAAAATAGAATTGATTGCCCTGAATCAGTGTAATCAGTGGTATGGTTTTGCCTTGGCTAATTGCGAACTGCTAATTGCTAACACATGATTTTTTTCCGTAAACCTCTTGAAGGAATCGAACGTCCGCAGATGGAAGCGGACGTGGTCATCGTGGGTGGCGGGCCGGCGGGGATGGCCTGCGCCCTGCGCCTGTCGCAACTGATCGACCTGCACAATCGCCGCAACCCGGACGCGCCGCTGAGCAAAGAAAATATTTACGTGCTGGAGAAGGCGCGTGAGATCGGCCAGCATTCGCTCTCCGGCGCCGTGCTCGATCCCCGCTCCATGGACGAGCTTCTGCCGGGTTGGCGCGACGAGGCTCCACTGGACGCGCAGGTGGAGCGCGAAAGCTTCTATTTCCTGACCAAGGACAAGTCTTACGAAGCGCCTATGATGCCGCCGCCAATGCGCGACCACGGCAACTACGTGATCTCCATCAACCGCTTTGTGAAGTGGCTGGGAGAGAGGGTGGAGCAGGCCGGCATCACCGTGTTCACCGGCTTTGCCGGATCGGAACTGCTGCTGGAAGGTAACAAGGTCACGGGCGTGCAAACCGACGACAAGGGCATCGACAAGCAGAACGAGAAGAAGTCGAACTTCGAGCCGGGATATGAGTTGAAGTCGAAAGTCACGGTGCTGGCGGAAGGCCCGCGCGGCTCGCTGACCAAGCAGCTCATCCAGAGTTTTGATCTCTACAAGAACCGCAACCCGCAGGTCTACGGCATCGGGGTAAAGGAGCTGTGGGAAGTTCCTTCCGGGCGCATTCGCCAGGGCGAGGTCATACTCACGCTGGGCTGGCCGCTTACAACAAAGGAATATGGCGGCTCGTGGATGTATGGATCGAAAGATAACCTGGTTTCGTTGGGCTACGTAACCAGTCTCGATTATCGGGACCCGCGCATCGATCCGCAGCGCGTGTTGCAGCAGTGGAAGACACATCCATTGATCGCTCATCTGCTCGAGGGCGGCAAGATGATCCGCTATGGAGCGAAGTCCATGCCCTATGGCGGCTGGTATTCCATGCCGCCGCTCGCGGGCAACGGGTGGATGATCGTGGGCGACTCCGCCGGCTTCCTGAATTCGCAGCGGCTCAAGGGCATTCACCTGGCCATCAAGAGCGGGATGCTGGCGGCGGAGACAGCCTTTTCCGCGCTGCGGGAGAACAACTTCAGCGCGGAGAAGTTGATGCAGTTCAAAACCAGCGTAGACGCAAGCTGGATCAGGGACGAACTCTGGCAGTCGCGCAACTTCCATCAAGGGTTTGAAAACGGCCTATGGTCCGGACTTTTTCACGCCGGCCTGCAGCAGCTCACCGGCGGCCGCGGCCTGCACGAGATTTATCCCGCGCATGCCGGGCACACGCGTATGAAGCACCTGGACCAGTTGCCGCCAGACGGCGGGCCGCGCGCGCAGATCATCGGCAAGGCCAAGGGCGACGGGAAGCTTACCTTCGATAAGCTGACCGACCTTTACCACTCCGGAACCAAGCACGAAGAAGATCAGCCCTCGCACCTGATCATCCATGACACCAACATCTGCAACACGCGCTGCGTGGCCGAGTTCGGCAATCCCTGCCAGAACTTCTGCCCCGCCAACGTCTATGAAATGGAAGACGCCGCGGACACACCCAGCGGCAAGCGCATCCACCTGAATCCTTCCAACTGCGTGCACTGCAAGACCTGCGACATCATGGACCCTTACCAGATCATCACCTGGGTGCCGCCGGAGGGTGGCGGCGGGCCGAATTACGACGGGATGTGACGCCGTTTTGCGGGCGTGAGCGAAGCGGGAGCCCGCCGGCGCCATCCTGAGCGAAGCGAAGGGTCTCCGGCATTTGCATTCCGCTGTGACCCGCGTAATCATTAGGACACTTTCATGCGCA
>DASVFK010000027.1:0-9295 GCA_036380095.1 Candidatus Angelobacter sp.
GGCGTGCAGCTGGTTCTCATCGCGGATCGGCGCGGTACAGCCTTCCAGATAGCTGACGTACGCGCCTTCGTCGGCGATGATCAGAGTGCGTTCAAACTGTCCGGTATTCTGCGCGTTGATGCGGAAATAGGTCGAAAGCTCCATGGGGCAACGCACGCCCTTGGGCACGTAGCAAAAAGATCCATCGCTGAAGACCGCGGAGTTCAGCGCGGCAAAAAAGTTGTCCGTGTATGGCACCACCGAGCCCAGATATTTCTTCACCAGGTCAGGATGGTTCTTCACCGCTTCAGAGAACGAACAGAAGATCACCCCGGCCTCGGCCAGCTTGGCCTTGAAGGTCGTCGCCACGGAGACCGAGTCAAACACCGCGTCCACGGCCACGCCCGCCAGCAGCTTCTGCTCGTGCAGCGGGATTCCCAGCTTTGCGTAGGTCTCAAGAATTTCCGGATCAACCTCGTCCAGGCTCTTCAATTCTTTCTTCTGCTTGGGCGCCGAGTAATACGACAGCGCTTGATAATCGATAGGCGGGTACTTCACGTTGGCCCACTTGGGCTCCGCCTGGGCCTTTTCCTGGCTCGCCCAATAGCGATACGCCTTCAGCCGCCACTCCAGCATGAACTCTGGCTCGCCCTTTTTCTGCGCGATGGCCCGAACGATGTCTTCATTCAGCCCGTTGGGCAGCCGGTCTTCTTCCACCGCGGTGACGAATCCCCACTTGTATTCCTGTTTAGTCAGGTCCTGTAGCTGGTCAACTGTGCTCATGCAACACCTGCTGGTTCGATTGAGGTAACGATCTTTTCTTTTCCGTGGCGCGGGCTGGACGGCATCTGGTGGATCAAGTCAGAGAGCGTCACGTGTTCCAGGGCGTCCCGCAGCGCGTCGCCGATGATTTGCGAGTTGATCTTGATGGAGCAGGAACGCTCCATGTCGCAAAGCCCCGGCATTACGCTGCACTCGGTGAAGCCGATGGGCCCCTCCAAGGCAAGGATGATGTCGGCCACGGAGATGGTGGCCGCGTCGCGCGCCAGGTTGTACCCGCCCTTGATGCCGCGATGCGAGCTGAGCAGACCAGTCTCAGAGAGCTGCCGCAACAGCTTGCCCACCGTCGGCAGAGGCAGACGGGTTTCCCGCGACAGGCTGCGCGCCGTATGCGGCGTGGTCTCAGAGCCGCGCGCCACGTGCGCCATCAGCACAATCCCGTAATCCGTGAGTTTGTTGAGCCTGAACATGGAACGCCTCTTTTGACCGCTCAGAAGCGAATCAATACTAATACGGTATTATTTTAGCAGAAATAAGACCTTATTGGTCCAGTATGTTTTGAGCGGCCCGGCTTGGCGCACGTGGACCATCCTGCCTTTCGTACCGTCTCCATCGAATCGCAGAAGACGGCCCCTCTCGGTCGCTTACTTCTTTCAGCCACGCCAGTCCAAGTGCGTGGCACATCACAGAATCTAGGGGAGCCGTCCCATGGATCGCTTGCTTGTATGCTTAAGGGTGTTCCTGTCTCTGCTGTTCCTTTCTGCGTCCATCCTGGCGCAGATACCTGACAAATTCACCAACCTCCAGGTCCTGCCCAAAGACATTTCCAAGTCCGATCTGGTCAGCATGATGCGCAATTTCGCTGGCGATCTCGGCGTTCGCTGCGGCTATTGCCATGTCGGCGGAGACCCGAACACGCTCAAAGGGGTGAATTTCGCTTCCGACGAGAGCGACAAGAAAAAGAACGCCCGGCTCATGCTCCGCATGATGCAGTCCATCAATCAAGACCACCTCTCCAAGCTCGGCCGGCAGCCGGCAGCCCGCGTCAGTTGCGGCACCTGCCATCGCGGCTTGAGCCAGCCGCGCATGATCGACGCTGTGCTGGCTGAATCCATCGGCAAAGACGGCCCTGAAGCCGCCATAGTGCTTTATCGCAAGCTCAAGACGGAAAACTACGGCAACGGCAAGTACGACTTCAGCGATATTCCTCTGAACCGCCTGGGAGAGTCTCTCCTGCAATCGGACAAGATCAAGGAAGCCACGGCAGTTCTGGAACTGGATGCCGATATGAACCCGCAATCCGCCTGGGGACGCTATTTGCTGGGTGTCGCCCACGCCGCGGCCGGCGAGAAAGAGAAGGCCCGCGCTGACTTCGAGAAATCCCTGGAATTGAACCCTCAGAACGCTATGGCCAAAAAACACCTGGAAGACCTGGACAAATCCAAGTGACTACTTAACTCTGCTCCGGCTGGGCTTCTTATAGGTCTTTCCCAGCCTTTCAAACAGCGCGGCGCACATGATGGGCAGTCCGACCGTCGCGTCAACGAACACTTCGCCAAACCGTCCCCCTTCGTCTGGGGGAACAAACTTGCCCCATGAGATGGCTTCCGAGTAAGGCGACCCGGAAAGCCCGCCCCAATACACCGGCTCCGGACAGACACGAACACCGTAGTGGTAGCGCTTGAGGGGAACGTCTTCTCCCGCACGCCGCACACGCAGTTCACAATAGGGCCCAAACTGCTGCGCCCAGTTGCGCGGCACCCCTCCGCCGATGGTGAAGATGCCCAGCCGCTTCTGCTCAAGCAGAGTTTCTGCGAAATGATTCAGATCGAGGAACGGATCAAAACGAAGCTGCGGCTTGCCTTCGCGGGCGCGCATGCGGTTGTTGAGCGCAACGTCCAGGCCGAGTTCGGAATCCGTAAAAGCCGGAACGAAGACCGGTACATTCTTCTCGAAAGCCGACTTCAAGATCCCGCGTCCGCGCGCATGCCGCGCCAGGTGCTCTCCGATCGCGCGGTTCAGCTTCCACGAGCACATGGTCTGCTGCGGGTCCCACTTCCCCAGCACCTCTTCCATCACCAGTTCCACTTGGTCCAGGTTGGTCTCCGGCTCCAGCGTGTCATAGACGCGGTTATAGCCGGCTTCATAGAGCTGTTTGTCATTCATGCGCGGGTCGTAGCGGTAATGCTTCATGCCCGTGGCTTCCACCAGGCCGTGCGCCATGAGCGCCCCGGTAGAGACCACGGCGTTCACCAGGCCGCGATCAATCAGGTCGCAGACGATCAGCCCTTGCTTGGCCACGGTCATGGCGCCGGCCAGGGTCATCACCACAAAGCAGTCTTTGTCGCGCGCCATGGCTTCCAGCACGTCCACGGCTTCGCCGAGCTGACGACCGGTAAACGCCGTGTCCCCCATCCCGCGCACCAGCTCGCTGATAGAGCCGGTTTTGCTCAGGTCGAGCGGGAAGACAGGAGAAAGCTTGTCCTTCACCGGGCTGTGCAGCTTGCGGTCGATTCCAGTACCGGGGTCCCCGGCACGCGCGGGTTTCGCGTGCTGGGGTGAATGCTTTTGCGGCTTCTTTTTCAAACGGATCTCCTAGGAGAGATGTGCAATGCGCCGGACAAACTTAGAAAAGTAAACGGTGACGAGGTGTCGAGTCAAACAGTGAGACGTGGCTTCACCGCGCCGTTCGCCCTGCGATTGAGATACAGTGGGAACTCTGAAAGCAATCTCTTGCAGCAATTTGCGGTGGAGAGTCTAAAGAGAACCCCATAGAATTGTCATTCCGAGCGTAGCGAGGAATCTGCTTTTCTGCCGCGAGTAAGATGATGGCATTCAACCGCAGTTTTTGTGTTTACATCCTGGCCAGCAAATCCAGGAGGCTTTATATCGGTATGACCAACTCTTTTTTCAATCGAGTTATGCAGCATAAAGCCGGTGAGATTGAAGGCTTTACTAGCCGATACAACATCCATCGCTTGGTTTACTATGAACGGTTCAAGTATGTGAACAACTGCATTGCTCGGGAGACCCAGCTTAAGAGCTGGTCGCGAGCCAAGAAAATTGCGCTGATTGCCGCGTTCAATCCAACATGGGAAGATTTGGCTGCGGATTGGGGCAAGCCGGTTGTGCCGCTGAAACCTATTGTGAAGCCTAAATAAGAGCAGATTCCTCACCGCTAAAGCGGTTCGGAATGACAATTCTATAAAGGGAATAGAAAGGAAATACAGTATTGCCCTCTGAAGTGTTCACCGCCGGCCTCATCCAGATGTCCTGCTCGCCCGATCCGGACGAGAACCTTCGCCGCGCTTGCGACAAAGTCCGCGAGGCCGCGAAGCAGGGTGCGCAGATCATCTGCCTTCCCGAGTTGTTTCGCACCCAATACTTCTGCCAGCGCCAAGACGCCGCCCTGTTCGACCTGGCTGAGCCCATCCCCGGCCCGACCACCGACGCCCTGGCCCCGATTGCCCGCCAAAAGAAAGTCGTGATCATCGCTTCCGTCTTTGAGCGCCGGGCGCGCGGGCTCTACCACAACACGGCTGCGGTGATTGACGCGGATGGCGAGATCAAAGGCCTCTATCGCAAGATGCATATCCCGGACGATCCTCTTTATTACGAGAAGTACTACTTCACTCCGGGCGATCTCGGCTTTAAGGCCTTCGACACCGCGCACGGCCGCCTGGGTACGCTCGTCTGCTGGGACCAGTGGTATCCCGAAGGCGCGCGCCTCACCGCGCTGCAAGGCGCCAACATCCTCTTCTATCCCACGGCCATCGGCTGGCATCCTGACGAGAAGCAGGAGTTCGGCACAGCCCAGCACGACGCATGGCGCACCATCCAGCGCGCGCACTCGATCGCCAACGGAGTGTTCGTGGCGGTGGTCAACCGCGTGGGCCACGAGTTCGGCGACGTGCGCGGCAATCGCGCCCAGGGCAAAGGCCTGGAGTTTTGGGGCGGGTCGTTCCTCTGCGATCCCTTCGGCCGTATCATCGCCGAGGCATCGCACGATAAGGAGGAAATCCTGATCGGCCAATGCGACCTGAAGCTGCTGGAAGATGTTCGCCGCAACTGGCCGTTTTTGCGCGACCGACGCATTGACAGCTACGCCGGCATCACGCAGAGGTTTCTGGATTGAGCGCGGGTCCCAGACTTGAGCAGCCCACTCCTCGCTCGCTTGGTTACCGCATGCCCGCCGAATGGGAACCGCACCAGGCCACGTGGATTGCCTGGCCGCACAATCGCACCGACTGGCCGGGAAAATTCGGGGCGATCCCGTGGGTTTACGCCGAGATGGTTCGCCACCTGAGCAGGGTGGAAACAGTAAACATCATCGTCAATCGCGCCGCAGAGAAAACCAAAGCGCGCGAAGTGCTTATGCGCAGCAGCATCAGCCTGGCCAACGTGAAGTTCCACCTGTGGTCCACCAACCGGGTATGGACGCGCGATTCCGGCCCTATCTTTGTGGTCAGGGATTCACCGAAGAAGCCCGTCGCCCTGACCCACTGGCGCTTCAACGCCTGGGCCAAGTATGCCGATTGGCATCTTGATGGCCGCCTGCCGGAGCACATCGCACAAAAACTCAAAGTGCCCGCCTTTAAAGCGACTATCCCCCGCACCGGCAGGCCATATCACGTTGTCCTGGAAGGCGGCAGCATTGACGTGAACGGTCGCGGCCTGATGCTCACCACGGAAGAGTGCCTCCTCAGCAAAGTTCAGCAGAGAAACCCGGGACTTTCACGCGGAGACCTGGAGCAGATTTTCTCTGACTACCTGAGCGTGGAGAAAGTCATCTGGCTGGGCCGTGGCATCGCCGGCGACGACACTCACGGACACGTGGACGACATCGCGCGCTTTGTCGCGCCGAACACCGTCCTCGCCGCAGTCGAACCCAATCGTGGCGACAGGAACCACGCTCCTCTCCAGGAGAACCTGCGCCGCCTCCGCGCCGCCCGGGATCTCAAAGGACGCAAGCTGCAGGTGATCGAGCTGCCGCTTCCCCGCCCTGTCATCTTTCGCGGACAGAGGCTGCCTGCCAGCTACGCGAATTTCTACATCGCTAATGATCTCGTCCTCGTGCCCACGTTCAACGATCCCAATGACCGCGTAGCGCTCAACGTGCTTGCTGGCGTCTTTCCCCAGCGCGAGATTGTGGGGATTTATTGCGGCGATTTCATCTGGGGATTGGGCGCCATCCACTGCGCCACGCAGCAGCAGCCCGCATAAACTATCTTGATTCGCGCCCAAACAAGAGAAAATGCCCGGAAGGTGTGCAGGGCTTCCGGGCATTTGTCGGCTATTTGCGGTCCCTCTATTTTTTGCGAGCAATCAAGCCGGAGGCCAGTGAGCCAAGGCCCAGCAGTCCCAGCAGGGGCAGTGGAGAAGCCGTTTGTGGCAGCTTTTGTCCCTTGCCGGCTGTGGCCGTCTGATCACTGGTAGTTGGCGTTTGCCCGGCAGCGCTCGGCTGGTCAGACGTGTGCCGGGGAGCAGTCTCAGAAGGCTGCGTCTGGGAAGTGCTGGGTGCAGTCTGCGACGTGCTCGGAGCAGAGCTCTGGGGTTCGGGCTGCGTGGTCTGTCCGCCACTGGTGGAAGGCTGTGAAGACGGCGCGCCCTGAACTGCGCTGGCCGTATCGCTGGCAGCGCCCTTGGCTGCGCCGGCGGCGTCACTGGCAGCCCCTTGGGCTGCGTTGGCCGTGTCGCTGGCAGCACTCTTGGTCGCATCCGCAGCAGAGGTCGCTGCGCCGGTTGCAGCACCAGCGGCAGCGCCGGCAGCGGCGCCCACGCCGCTGGAGGTGTCAGAAGCCTGCTGTTTCTCGCAGGTCTCTGCGATCATCACCACGTCAGTAACCTGGAATGAACCATCGGTGGCCTGTTTGCCGTTGACTTGCACCTGATGGCCGTTGTGGGGCTTCAGTGTGGAGCTGTCACCGGAAAGTGGAGTGCTCTGGCCCTCGGCAGCCACCAGTACGAAATTATCTCCCGACTGTTGCAGGCAGCCTTTGAGCGAGCTCGGTCCAGCGGAAGTCTGGCTGCTCTGATCGCTGGGTTGTTGCGGCTGCTGCGCCGGGGGTTGTTGTGGTTCTGTTGGAGGTTGTTGCGCCGAGGGTTGTTGGGTGGAAGGTTGCTGTGCCGGCGGCTGCTGCTGGTCCTGCGACCCGGAACTGCCGCTGCCCTGCGCCAACACCATGCCGGAGGCCAGCATCAGCGCCAATAAAACGTGTCTCTTCATGACTCATTGCTCCTTCGAAGATTCAACTGCCCACTCGGGCCTTTTCGCTTGGCCGCGAAACCATGGTTCGGTTTTGGTAGCTGATATTCGTTAGAAACCGGTTTCCCGTTACGGGTTGACCGCAAAGAGCCGTAAAGCAAAGCTGCCGGCAGGTCCCGCTTAGGACAATGTTGTGGCTCCTCAGAGCTGCCTTGTGAACGTTTGCCGTTGCAGAGAAAAGTGCTTCTGCATCTCGCAAGTTCAGCGCTGCCCGCTGTCGCTTGCCGCTCCACCCACGGCCCGCTGGCTGGTGCAGGAATCGGAAATCCTGGTCACAGAGAACACGTGGAACGAACCATCTGCCGAGGGCTTGCCCTGCACCTCAATCTGCCTTCCATCATGCGCTCTGAGCATGGAGCTATCGCCCAGCAGGCTGACAGTCTGGCCGGTATCAGCCGCCAGCACCCAATTGCCGCCAAGCTGCTTCAAACATCCCTTGAGAGATGCCGGGTTATCGCTGCGTTCACTGGTTCCCTGACCACTGCGTGCAGCCGGCCGATGCTGCTCTTGCGGTGAGGGCTCCTGCATCCATCCCATGGCGGCCAGCGACAAGACCAACAGCAAGCTCGTGTTCATTCCAAGTTTCTCCTTTTCTGCCTTCTGCGGCAGAAGCCGGACTACTTTCCAAAAAACATTGCCTTCAGTTCATCCTTACCCAGTGCGCGGACTAGCTCACGTACGGTCACATAGAGCAGCAGAATCACTGTCACCCAGATCTGGACCGCCCAGAACCGCGGCTCTACAAATTTGCTCAATGCATGGTGGTGAGACCCGGAGAGGCCCAGTCCATGCCACAGGGACCTGACGAGATCGTCGAGGTAGCGAAAAACCAGGGAGGCCGCAACGTAAATCGTGCTTTTCCACAGGATGTTGTGCATCAGCGGCTTGCCGTAGAAGCGGTCGACCGCGGGAAGCAGATCGGTAAGCAGCAGGACCTTGGCCACAATCAAGCCGCCGACAACGGCCTGCACGTAGGTGCCGACATTGACGTTGGTTCCCCGCACGGTCAGGCTGTCCGCAAGAATAATGATGGAAAAGCCGGCGGCAAAGAACAGGGCGATGCCTAGAACCTTGCGCACCTCCTCGCGGAGCCGCTCGCGCACGCTCCGCTCTTCCGGCGGTTTGCGCGGCATCATGACGACATTGGAACGAGGTTTCACCGCAGGGTACAACTCAGCTTTTGCGATCGCCCGGAGCTCCGCGATTTTCTCTCTATCCTATGATGGCGGGAATGAACTGCCAGTGGCCCCGGGACGCGCTGCGATAAAATCGCCTGGGCCCTACCCACGGCAAGGAGGAGCTTGACCGCCATCAACCAAGATTCCGCCTGGATGCAGCTTGCTCTGGAGCAGGCGAAGCTGGCTGCCGCCGCAGGCGAGGTCCCGGTCGGCGCCGTGGTGGTGAAAGATGGCGAAATCGTGGGCCTGGGCCAGAACCGCAACCTGCGCGACCACGATCCCGCGGCGCACGCGGAACTGGTGGCGCTGCGGCAGGCTGGAGCAAGGCTGGGCAATCATCGCCTGCCCGGCTGCGTCATGTACGCCACGATTGAACCCTGCGCCATGTGCGCCGGCGCCATGGTCCACGCCCGCCTGGCCCGGCTGGTTTACGGCGCCCCAGACCCCAAGGCCGGCGCCGCCGGGTCAGTGCTGCAAGTGCTCAACCATCCCCGCTTGAACCACCAGGTGCCGGTCACGGCAGGTGTTTTGCAGGAACCATGCTCAGAAATCCTCAAGGAGTTCTTCCAATCGCGGAGAAGAACCGAGTGAGCGACGGTCAACTGGACCGGTCCGCCTGCTAAAATGGTGACCAGACCACACGATTCACGGCGCGGAGAGGTGCGTGAGTGGTTGAAACGAGCCGCCTCGAAAGCGGCCATACCTTAACGGGTATCGGGGGTTCGAATCCCTCCCTCTCCGCCAGGTCCTGCAGCGCAACTCTTTCATGGATCCAGCTCAACTCAACGGTAGATCATTCGCCATCGTCTTAGGCGGCGAAAAGGACGAAGGCTCAACCGTCCACGGCACTGCTCGCTGGGACGGATCAACTCTGGTCATCGACCGCGGCCCGGCCAAGTCGCCCTTTGAAGTTCGCCAGGAATGGTATGCACAGATCCAGCCCGTGAAAGGCCCCGTGGCCAAGGCCATTCTGCAAGGCGCAGAGTTCTGGCTGCGACTGCCGACGGCGATGGGTACCGAGAGCGCTGACCCGGCGACGGTGGATTGAAGCGGCGGCATCGAAAGTATTCATAGTTGCCCCTATGCTCTTAAC
>DASVFK010000028.1:0-58501 GCA_036380095.1 Candidatus Angelobacter sp.
CCGGCATTGGCGTTCGCTTGCAGCGCGTGAATCGCGCGATAAGCCGCCGCATGCGCCAGGCACAAGTTTCGTGTGACCAGCGCCGCCTGAACAAAGCGTCCTTTCTTGCCCGGAGGGAATTCACCCAGAAAATAGCCGAGCGCGACATAGACGTTCGGTTCGTTGAAGGTGATCCAGTCACTGCAAAGATCGCCCAGCGCGGCCACCACGCGCCGCGTGTACCGCTCAAACAGCGCCACCGACTCCGGCGTCTGAAACGCGCCTTTTTTCTCCAGCCACAGCGGATTGGTAAAGTGATGCAGCGTGACGAACGGCCGCATGCCCCGCGCGCGCAGGCCTTCGAGCATCTGGCGATAGCGGGCCAGCGCAGCCTCGTCCCACCGTTCTTCTTCCGGCTCGATGCGGCTCCACTCCACTGACAGCCGCAGCGCGTTCACACCCAGTTGCCGCGCCAGGTCGAAGTCGCGCTCGGCATTGCGCCACCAGTCGCACGCCGCGCCCGCGCGGTCGCCGGACTTGATTCGGCCCTGCTGCTCCCAGGCCGACCATTGATTGTTGCAGTTGCCGCCCTCCACCTGGTGCGCGGACGTGGCCACGCCCCAGACAAATCCTGGGGGAAAAAGGTGTGTTGATTCTGGGCGAGATCCGTTATCCATCTTTTGTGGATTTTAGACCTTCTGCCTCCAATATCCGTGGTCGCGCAGGAAATAATCTTCGTTCCAGGTATTAAACATGGTCTTCAGGAACATGCCCACGATCTTGAAGTGTCCCATGTTGCAGAATCGGCGGTTGGTGGTGTGAATGCGTCCGCGCACGATGCCGAACCGCCAATTGGCGACCTTCTTGCTTAGCAGGTAGTCCTCGGCGTACAGCGCGCCTTCATGGAAGCCGCCCAGTCGGTCGAATTCCGCCTTCTCAAACAGCATGAACATTCCCGTGCTGAAAGGACGCACCAGCATGGAGCCGTACTGCGCGATGTTGTTAGCCACATAAAGCACGTTGTCGCGCAGCGTGCCCTGGCTGCACCAGATGTTGGTGGTGGCGCAATGCAGTTTGCGCCGCTCCGCCAGTTCCATCGTCCGCCGCAGCAGCGTGGTGTCCTTCAACTCCATGTCCGCATCAATGAACAGCACGTACTTGCTTTGCGCGCGGCGCGCGCCTGCGTTGCGTCCCACGGAAGGCAGTCCGCCGGGAATCACTTCAACTCTGAGCTGGCGTGAGAAGGTCATGGCCAGCTCCGGCGTGCCGTCCGTGGAGCCGGCGTCGGCTACCAGGACCTTAGTCGAGCTCAGCAGCGGATAATCCTGCCGGCACAGCGATTCCAGCAATCTCGGCAGCAGCCGCATTTCGTTCTTCGCTGGGATCACGATCGTCAGTTGTTCCGGGTATGTATTCATGAATGTTCACTCCTTCGCGGTCCACCGCAATGTAGCTGCACCGCAGGTCCACCCATGCGCCGGAGTTGTAGTACTCAACTCCCTCGCGCGTGAGCGCCAGCGGTGCGTGCGTGTGACCACAGAAAATGCGCTCAGCTTTGCCTTGTTTTGCGTAGCTGAGCGCGCCCTCGGCTACCTGCGCCGAAAGGCGCAGCCATCTTGTGTTGAGACGGTCGAGGTAGCGGGCAAAACTTTTGTTCTTGGAATCGATCTTTTGCAGCCAGAGGAAGATGAGCTGACCCAGCCGGGTCAGCTTGAAGTTCCGGATGGCAAAGCTGTCAAACTGATGCCCGTGGATCGCCAGGTGCTTTTTGCCGGCGTACGTCCATTCATACTGTTGGTAAACCGGCACTCCCACCAGGTGCGACATCACTTCTGTGAGCCCGTGATCGTGGTTGCCTTCCACCCACACCACTTCCACGTTGTGTTTGGGATTGGAAAGCTTGCGGATGTGCCCCAGGAACTTCCAGTGTTCTTTGGTCAGGCGGCTGAAGTCCAGATCGGCAAAAATGTCGCCCAGCAGGATCAACCTGCGAAAAGCCACCGAGTGCAGAAACTCCAGCGCGTCCCGCGCGCGACTTACCTCGGAACCCAGGTGCAGGTCGGAGATGATCACGGTGTCACAACGCTTCTCCTGCATGCACTATTTTTGTAGCAGGCGGAGGTTTCCACAGCATGAACGCAGGATGAAACCTCAGTGAAATCAGGACGGAGTACCTGAAAGAACAATCGGTACGGCGCCGAGGAACCAACTATGGCTTCGGTTTGACGGGGCCTTTTCTCCAATTCGGGCAACCCCATTTCAATCTGGCGCAACTATTCCTTCTGTGTTATATTCCTTCCGTGGCATGGCAAGTGGAGTTCACGGACGAATTTGAGGACTGGTGGAACAGCCTCACTGAAGAAGAGCAAATCGCCATCGACGCGAAAGTGCGGTTGCTTGAAGAAAGGGGTCCGAACCTGCCTCACCCTCATTGTTCAGGGATCAAGAGCTCGAAACACCAGCACATGCGTGAATTGATCGTGCAATGCCACGGCGAGCCGTTCCGGATTTTGTATGCCTTCGATCCACGCCGAGTAGCGATCTTGTTGATTGGCGGCAACAAGACCGGTGACAACCGCTGGTACGAGACATTCGTGCCTATCGCGGACCGGCTGTATGACGAGCACTTATCAATCTTAGAAAAAGAAGCGAAAAAGGCATCGAAGGAGGTAAGAGATGGCTAAACCGTACAAGTTGCTAAGGGAAAAGATGCCACGTGCTGCCCGTTACGAATCGGAGGTTCGGGCAAAACGCATGCTCGCCGAGATGGCGCTCGACGAAATCCGTCACGCGCAAGAGAAGACTCAACAGGATCTCGCCACGCTCTTGAATGTGAACCAGGCTGCTATTTCGAAACTCGAAGGCCGAATCGATATGTACGTCAGCACGCTGCGCAAGTATGTCGAAGCTTTGGGGGGACAACTGGAAATCATCGCGCGGTTCCCCGATGGCACCGCGGTGCGGATTAGCCAATTCGAAAACGCTGGGCCCGAAGAAAGCAAGAAGAAGATAAGCGCTGCTGCGGCTGCGCGTTAATGCGCGGCCGCAGAATTGTTTCTACTCTTTTCCGCAGTCAAGTCCATGCTTTCCCGCAAGCAAGCCGAGCGTTTTGGTCTGGAGCAGCGGACCCACCTGGGCCGCGCCGCGCTCGCTGAACTTGCGCCGCGTAAGTTTGATCCAATGGCGGTCCTGCGCGAAGCCTGCCGCGGGCATGTTGCCCGGCTGGTCCCAGAAAAATTCAAGCGCATGAAAGCTTCGCCGTTTGCCTTCTTTCGCGGCGCCGTGGAAATCATGGCCGCGGACCTGGGCGCGGCCAAACATACAGGCATCGAAGTCCAGCTCTGCGGCGACGCTCATCTCAAGAACTTCGGTTTTTTTGCCGGCCCTGCGGCCGAGATCGTGCTCGATATCAATGACTTTGATCAGACCCAGCGCGGCCCGTGGGAATGGGACGTCAAGCGCATGGCAACCAGCATTGTGCTCGCCGGGCGGACCGCGCACAGCAGCAATGCCCAGAGCCGGCAAGCCGCGCTGACCTTTCTCGAAGAGTACTGCGCCTGGATCCGGCGCTTTGCCGAGACGCCCAGCATTGAAGTTGCCCGCCATCACGCCACGCGTGACATGAGCAACCGCGCCATGCGCGCAGCGCTGGGTCAGGCGGAACGCGCCGGGCCGCTCGCCAATCTTTCCAAGCTGGCGCGGCGCTCCGGCAGGCGCCGCTATCGCCTGGCCCACAAACCCGGCTTGATGTGGAACGTGACCGGGGACGAGCGTCGCGCCGTGTGGGACGCGCTTCCCAAGTATCGCCAGACTCTGCTGCCCGAGCACCGGTTTTTTTTCGATCGCTATCAGCCTGCCGACGTCGGCTTCAAGGTTGTGGGAACTGGAAGTGTAGGCACGCGCGATTACGTGGTCTTGCTCTTCGGCCGCGACCAGCGGGATCCGCTTTTTCTCCAGATCAAGGAAGAGCCGCCTTCCGCGTATGCTCCTTACTATCGTGACCGCACTTCGCCCCAGCAGCAGGGAGAACGCGTGGTGCAGGGGCAGCGCACCATGCAGACAGTGTCCGATCCGCTCCTGGGATGGTGCTCCGCCGGCGGACGTGATTTTCTGGTCCGCCAGCTCAACGATCACAAGGCTTCCCTGGAGCCTGAGTCCCTCAAGCCGGGCCAGCTTGCAGAGTACGGCCGCGTCTGCGCCGAGCTGCTCGCCAAGGGACACGCGCGCTTCGGCGACCCCGCCGCCCTAAGCGCCTACCTGGGACGTTCCGGCAAGGCAGCGCGCGCCTTGCTGCAGTTCGCCGACAAATATGCCGGCCAGACGGAGAAAGACTTGCAGACTTTCAAGAAGGCGCTGAAAAAAGGCTTTGCTGCTGCGGTAGTGAAGGGGCTGCGTTGATCGCCGCTATGGGATACCTGCGCTGTGGCCCGGCAGCAGATACATCACCAGGCCCAGCGCAACCAGCAGTGCAATGAAATAGGCTGCGATCAGCGGGCTGGAGGTCTGCAAATTTTCTGCCGGAGCGTAGCTCGCCCTGGTTTGCACCGCTTGGCCTGACTGGGAAAGATCCAGCCGGGTGACAGCGGCCTGCGCCGGATGCGCTACAAAGAAACTGCGCACCAGCTGCCACGCGGCCCCGAGCGCTACAAAGATAAAGACGCCTTCCGTGGTCGCGTAGAAGAGTCCTGCGCTCACACCCATCAGCATCGCTTTTTCCAGCTTGCTCAGCGCCTGGGCGGCGTGGCCTCCATCGAGGAAGACAACCGGGATCAGATTCAGCACGTTGAGCCAGGCGCTGGTGCGCGCCAGAGCGGCCCAGAATGGTTGACCAGTTTGCCACCACAGCAGCCCGCAGACCACAGCGGCCAGAAATCCCGCGCAAGGACCGGCCAGCGCGATCAGCGACCGGGTCTCCAGCGAAACGCCCATCCCTTCCCAGCGCACATAGGCCATCACCCCGGGCAGGAAGACCGGCAGGTCCGCTTTGAGCCCATGCCGTTTGATCTCGATGAAGTGCCCCATTTCATGGATCAAGATCAATAGAGCAAAGCCCACGCCGAATCTCATTCCCCAAACCGCCCAATAGAAACTCAGAAACGCGGCAAAGCTGAAGAGGAATTTCAGTTTGAAAATAGCGAAGAGGAACGTCTTGCCCTTCGCCAGGATCGCAGCCAGGGGAGCGATCGGCGCCAGCCGCTTGGCCCACGTGCGCTTCATGTCGCTGCGGTCGGGCAGCACGGAAGGATGATTGCCGGCAGCGGGGTCCGCACCAGGCGCGGTTTTCGCTTGGTGGGTTGGAAGTCCGCTGGTGCCTTGTTGGACCGCGAACTCCAGCTCGCGCGTGTGGCCCTGGATCCACTGCGCCTGCTGTGACTCCGGCGGCAGCAGCGGCAGCACGCTCAGCCAACGCTCGCGTGCGCCGGCAAAGTCCTGGCGCGCTTCCATCTCGCGCGCTTGTGCCGCCAGCTGCTCCATCTCATCGGCATGCACCAGGGCGTGGCAGCTCTCGCACGCCAGCGCGCCCGGCGTCAGCGGACGCGAACATCGCCGGCACGTTTGGCTGACTTGTGGAGGATACGTGGACACCTTCTTAGTTTACGCCGAATCGCTTCATGCCGAAGCCGCTGCTGGCTTTTCGAAGGGCCCGGTGATCACGACATTTCCACTTCCGGCGGTCATCTTCCAGGCAAACTGCATGCCGACAAAGAGGATGATCAGGCCGATGAAAGCCATCGGGTTCCCGCTCAGCCGCAGGAAGGGTGAAGCAAGGCCCCAAAGCGCCAGCATTCCGAGAGCACCTGCCAGACTCGGCTTCTCGACGCTTCCAGCGGCGGGGCCCTGGGACGGTGCTGGTTCGGCGCTCCCGGTATCCGTTGCGGCGGCGCGCTGTGTCTGCTGGATTTGCGGGCGCTCCGCACGCTCTTTCTTCACGAAGTGGATCAGAATGGGAACATAGGCCATGGACACTGCTGCATAAGTCAGCAGGACTGCCGCCACCTGATACCGCTTGCCTCCCACGCCTCCGGATCCCATCATCATGGCTTTGCCCACGATCCAGCCGACCGCGAGAGCAATATAGCCGATGGAGATGCCCGTCGCGATCACGAACCCGGCATAAAGAGCCAGGCCGATGGCAAAACCGCCAATACCGAACAGCAGAGCGCGCACAAACCGGGCATGGTTGTCTTGCGGCATCTCCCTCCTTACCCTGTCGGCGCAACGGCCGCACACGGCGTTGCCATTAGCGCGATAAAAAGCCCCGGCAATGGACTGCTGGCATACCTTGCATGCGCCCGCGGAAGATTGGTCTGAATACTGGGCCGTGCTGAACTGTGGGGTGGAACTGTCATCTACCATGGGGATAGAAGATAGCACAGCGATAAACTAGAGCAAATATAAAAACGTCTAGAGTATTGCCTAAGTCCATGACCTTCTGGCTAAGCTGAATGCTCGCTCCAGCTCCGGTTCAACCACGATCGGCCATGCGCCAGGGTTCCCAAGGCACTCCCAGCACATTGAGCTTGCAGCGGGCCAAGCAATCTTCCAATTAGCTCTGCTTTGTGCCTGGCGGAAGAATCCCGTGTTTCATTCCCCTCCCCGCATCCCCCACATTGAAAGCCGGGATTCACTGCCTTCACCGCCTCACGCCATGCTAACCGCTTTGTTATCTGTGGATCACACGCACCCATGATCTTGCCTGATTTTTTGGGGCTTGACATATTCCCATATCGGCATATATATTGATTTTTATGGCACGCGCCGCTACCACATCGGATGCATTCAATGCTGTCGCTGAGCCCAAGCGGCGCGAGATCCTTGCCTATCTCGCGCTTGAGGAGCGGGCGGTCGGGGAGATCGTGGCTCACGTTCGTCTCCGCCAGCCGTCGGTTTCCAAGCATCTTCGCGTGCTTCACGATGTTGGCCTGGTCCGCGAGCGCCGCCGCGGCCGCCACATCTTCTATCGCACGAACGCGAACGCGATTCGTCCCCTTCACGAGTGGACTAAAACTTTCGAGCGCTTCTGGCAGCATCAATTGCTGCGTGTCAAGGAGCTCGCCGAATCAAAAACGCAAACATCCAATATCAGTACAGATAAGGAGAATTCATGAGTACTGCAATCGCTACACCTTCCGGGGTCGAAAACCTCGTCCTCAACCTTACCAACGAGACACACGTGCGCGCCTCGCTGGAAGATACATTCGCAGCGCTGCTCGAGCAGCTTGGGCCTGGCGCCGATACACCCGAAGGCAATGCCATGCCGATGAAGCTCGAACTCTGGCCCGGCGGCCGCTGGTTCCGTGATCTGGGCGATAACAACGGCCACCTCTGGGGACACGTGCAGGCCGTCAAGCGTCCAACCCTGCTGGAGATCACTGGGCCGCTGTTCCTGTCCTATGCCGTCGTCAACAACGTGCAATACCGGCTGACCAAGGTCGAAGGCGGCACGCTCATTCAGTTCCACCACTTCGCGCTCGGGGCCATTCCCGACGACTACCGCGAAGGGATCAACAAGGGCTGGACGCACATCGCCGAGCGCATTCGCGCCCGCGCGGAAAAGAAATAAACCGAACGAATAAGGAGAAATGACCATGGCAACCATGCAAGTCACAAAGCAAGATTCCGCGAAGCACAATTTGAAGCCCGCTCCGTCCATCGAACCCATTCTCAGCGAGCTGCGCGAAGAAGTGCAGGCGACCCGCCGCATGCTCGAGCGCCTCCCCGGCGACAAGTTGGGCTGGAAGCCGCACGCCAAGTCGCGCTCGCTGGGCGAGCTGGCCACGCACGTTGCCCAGGTCCCTGGGATGGCGGAGCGGGTCGCAAACCACGACGAGTTCAACCCTGGCAGCTTCCCGCAGGCGTCGCTTGGCAGCAGCGAAGAAATCCGCGATGCTTTCGAACGCAACGTAAGTCTCGCGGAAGAACTGCTAGGCCGGATGACCCAGGAGCAAGCCTTGGCCGACTGGCGCCTGGTCTATAAAGGAAAAGAGATCTTCCGGCTGCCTCGCACCGCCGTCCTCCGCAAGGTGATGCTGAACCACATGTATCACCATCGTGGGCAACTCTCGGTTTACCTGCGCCTGCTCGAGGTCCCGCTTCCGATGGTCTACGGCCCAACCGCCGATGAGAATCCCTTCGCTTAGTTGTGCGCGACAGTTTGTGACGGACTCTTGCGCCTTCCTTCCATCATGGAAACAAAAGGGCACTCTTGCGGGAGTGCCCTTCTCTTTAGGGCTTGGTATCGCGAAAAGCCCCGTGAACTCTCATTCCAACTCCGCGTGAATCGTATACTCGGCGGCTGATCGGTCCCACGTTACATGCAGCACATTGGGCTTGCAGCAGACCTGGCAGTCTTCAACATAACTCTGGCTCGTGCCGGCGGAGGTATCCACGACAGTTTCGTTCCACTCGCCGCAGCCCGCACATTGAAAGCCCGAGTTCACTCCTCAGATCGTCCCAGGTCCAAAATACCATCCCTAGACAGGACGCTATTTCGCCCATGGCAATAACGATACTAAATATGGCAGTTTTTCCTTTACGGCAAAGACGCGCAGTGACATCCAATCCCGCACAGGCCGACAACTTCGGCCCAAAGGAGAATCACAATGCTTAAACTCGGATTGTTTGTACGTCTGGAAGCCAAACCCGGGAAGGAGAACGAGGTCGCCGCTTTCCTGGCGCAAGGTCTTCAACTGGCAAACCAGGAAGCGACCACTCCGCTGTGGTTCGCCCTGCGCCTGGGTCCATCCACGTTCGGCGTCTTCGATGCCTTTGCCGATGAGTCGGGAAGGCAAAATCATCTCAACGGGCCCATTGCCAAAGCACTCATGGCCCAGGCCCCGAATCTCTTCTCCGTCCCGCCTACCATAGAAAAGACGGAGATTCTTGGCGCCAAGATTTCGCAGGGTTTGGCGCTTCAGGTCCCGGCGTAAGGGGACAGGATACTTGAGTTTCACTTAGGCGCGTCAATTCCCAGACAGGCCATCGATGACCACACGTTGACTTTGCTTCTGCGTGCGGGCCGGCCTGGGAATGGCGCGCCTGTTCGTTGAAATCCGGCCGTTCAGGCTGTTCTTTTGATTTCCTTGATTCCCAGTTTCAACCGCCGCCGCAGAAGGTTACGCAAGGTGGTGCCGTCGGCATATCCCACGCGGGCGGCGACCTCATCCACACTAGCATTGCCGGTCTTCAGCAGATGGACGGCGCGCTCAACCCGCAAACTCTGGAAATAAGAGAGCGGTGATTTGCCCAGCACCGCATGCATGTGGCGCGCCAGCGTTCGCTTGCTGGATCCAACTGCCCTGGCGGCATCGTCCAAGGAAAATCCGTGCTTCAATCGCGTGCGGGCCCAATCCTCGAAACGCTGGACAATGGGATTGGAGTGGACCAGGTGATCGGTCAACGCATACGCGGACTGCGATGGCCGCGAGTCCACGATCAGATACTTCGCCGTCAGCGAAGCGAGTTGCGGGCTGACTCCCCGGATGATCCACAAGGCAAGGTCCATGTGGCTCAGCGCCGCTCCCGCCGTCACGAAACGTCCGGACTTCACGATCATTTGCGATTCGTCGAGCGACACCTTGGGATAACGCTGCCGGAACATCGGTACCAGCCACCACGTGGTGGTGGCGCGTTGATGATCGAGCAGGCCGGACTCGGCCATCACGAAGGTCCCAACGCAGGCGGCCGCCATCATCGCGCCCTTTCGCGCCCACCGTTGCAGGAGAGCGGCCGCATCTTGAATGTCTGGCCGCGCCAGTGCCGCCTCTAATGGCTCGGGCATCTTGAACCCGATCGCCGGAACAACCACGCAGTCGGGCGCCTTTGCGCCAATCGCCTGCGCCGGGACCGTCAACCCTTGCGAGGTCTTGATCGCTTTGGTTACGCCAACGATCTTCACATCAAATCGCTCGCTGGAGATCCCAGACATCTCGGCGAGTTCGTTGGCTGTCTGAAAGGCATCGAGCACGGCGGACAGCCCAAGATCAAAAACACCATCGAGCGCAAGCACATGAAGACGCATGGCAACTATGATACCAAGCATTGCATTCTTGCCGGCCCCCCCTTGGCAGGGGATGGACCTAGCGCAGTACGCAGTTCGCCACGGGTTTACCGCTGGCATCCACGTGTCTGGCCAACTTGGGGCCGCCGGAAGTGAAGCGTTCCCGGTCTTTTTCCCAGCGCTGCGCCGGCCACACTTGGCAGCCTTTTTTTGTGACTTGCGCCAGGGAACGGAAGTCATCCATCCCGTCACCATCCAGGTCTTTGATTTCCCAGTTTTTGGGTTCGAGCAGGTCGGCATCGAGCGTCTCCATGCGCATGGTGAACCGCTGGATTCCGTGCTTGTGCGTGTGCGCGACCACAATCACCTTGAAGACTCGTGAAATGTAGCCTGCCGGTGCAGGCTTCTCTTCCGCTTTGGAGACGTACACCTCGAAGAATTGTCCTGTAGCGACTTTCTTTCCTGGTGGCGGTACGCTCGGCTTCGACGTAGCGAACAGAGTGCCAAACAAAACACAAGAGACCGTGAGCCTTGCAACTAGACTGCGCATCATGGGTCCTCCTCCAAGTTTTGCCACGTACAGACCGGCCCCCGTGTGCTCCGGACCTTGCCTCTTGCCGTTGCAATTGGGAAGGTCACGGTTTTGTTCTTTATTCCTTGTAAGCTCGTCAGCGGCCGACTTCCCAACTGCTCCTGCCAGGTTGGACTTAAGAAATGACTGCCTCAGAGCGCGATGATTATACGCTCGTGTGCGAGGGACCTCTCTCAGAGTGATGCTGAATCTCTGTGATGCTGAATCTCTGCATTGCCGGGCGAAGCCGGGATCCCGACCCTGAGCGAAGTCGAAGGGGAGGGACCTCTCTCAGAATGCTGCTGGAGTCTTTGCATTGCCGGGCGAAGCCGGGTGCGCGCTGAGCCCGGCGCCATAGGAGCCGGACGATCCGCAGCCGTGCAACACTCTCTAGCGGTTTGGAGCGAAAGCGACAGAAATATATGGCTTGTGCATTGCCGGGCGAAGCCGGGCACGCGCTGAGCCCGGCTGCGATAGGAGCCGGTCGATCCACAGCCGTGCAATACACTCTAGCGGTTTGGAGCGAAAGCTACAGAAATAAATGGTGAGCGCGGAAGGAATCGAACCTTCAACCTACTGATTAAGAGTCAGTTGCTCTGCCAGTTGAGCTACGCGCCCTTGCTTTGCGGGGAAACGCAGGAAAGAAGACGCTTCCGCAGGAGACTCATCTCAATATAACACACGGGGCGCGGTGGGCGGCGGTCTGCGGCGCTCATGCCCATGACGTCTCCACGGTACTCACTGTCGCCTTCCACGTCCTTCAGAGTCGGCTCCGCGACTTTCACGCTCGCGAAATGAAAGCGCTTCTGGTCCCAAACACATGCCCTCACGCTGTATTGTTCTTCAACAAAGCACACGCTCGTACAAGCTCCATCTGCCGCCTCTGAATGGTCTGTCGGCTGGCCGCAAGTGCTTCTTTTCCTTCAGCCAATCACATCGTTTGCGCCAATGGTATTACGAGTTTTGATACCACATGCGGCATGGTATTACGCCCTTCCGCCGCCCGGCCTTAAGGGCCGAAACCCGCGCCAAATAAGGGCAGGCCCGATACAGCCAGAGTTGTTCAGCCCATAACCTTGGGAAACATTGCGAATGAAAACAATCGATAGAGACCAATTCTCAAGGAGAAGTACTGTGAAGAATGTTGTTCGCTGGCTGAATGCTGGCATGGAAAACGGAATACTGCGTGGGAAGGAGAAGGCGCAAAGGCTGTTCTTGCTGGGGGCCGTCTGCCTGGTTGCTGGATTTGCTTCCGCCCAGAGCGTGACCATCCTTACCCCCAAAGCCAACAGCACCGTGGCCTCACCGGTGCGTGTGCAGGCGACCGTAAGCGATAGCTCCCCCATTGTGGCGACACAGATCTACGTTGACGGCATCAAGGTGTATCAGATCGCCGCCAGCGGCGTGAACACGACCCTGCCCATGGGCAATGGGGCCCACCACGTCGCTGTCCAGGCATGGGACAAGCTCGGCCGCACTTTCAAAGGCACGGTGGGCATCACGGTAAGCGGAGGCACCGCGCCCGCGCCCACACCGGCCCCCGTCGCGGGCACCACGGGTTGGAGCCGCATTGAAGAGCAGACCGGATGGCAGACCTGCGGCAACTGCGGCAACACCGGCCACACCGGAGCCACCGCGAGCTACCACATGAGCCGTGGCATCGGAAGCCCCAGCCTGGATGGAAGCTCTTCATCGTTTTCCATCAGCGGCGCCCCGTTCTCCAATGGCTACTGGTTTGTCGGGCAGCACCCCGCGCCCAGCAAGGGACTCCAATACCTGGGGTATGAGTTCGATATTTACATCCCCAAGGGCATGGAGAACTCTCCCCAGGCGATTGAGTTCGAGTGCCAGCAGGGCCTGAACGGCTGGGCTTACAACTTTGCCTTCCAGGCCGATTACGCCGGCGGTACGTGGCGCGTGTTCAACTACGTTGCCAAGCGCTGGGAGAGCACCGGCATCAAGCTCACCCGCTTTACGCCTGGCACCTGGCACCACGTCCTGGCCGAGTATCACAACAACCCGGCCACGCACCAGGTCTATCACGATGCCATCACCATCGACGGCGTCCGTCACGCTGTTACCGCGTTTCGTGTGCATTCCGCCAAGAGCACGGGCAGCGGCAACTACTTCAACGCTGCGTTCCAGCTGGACCTGAACTCGAAAGGTACGCCGTACCACGTGTTCGTGGACCGCATGAAGGTCACGCTGAAATAAACCATCAGGTGTTGCGACGAACTCGCACCGCCTGACCCTTGATGCAACACGCGAAGGCCCAAGCACAGTTTCTTGATGCTTGGGCCTTCATGCTATTTTGCCGATGTTCACGCCTTGTGCGGAATGCGTCAGCCGGTCCCGGTGCGCCGGATCTCGGCAAGCACGTGCTCCATGGGCAACGCCTGTTTCCCTTCGAAGTACGCATCCAGGACGTATTGCGAAAGCATTCGCTGGGTGTTGAAGAACGAGCCATTCAGCGCGATGGCCAGGCGCATGGTCTCAGCGTACGCGTCCGGCCGGCCGTAGAACGCGGGCAAGATCACCATCTCCAGCTTCCCGTACAGAGCAGCGATCTCGCGCGCCGGCGTCTCGGGGATTTCCTCCAGGCCAATGTCCCAGCCTGTGGCGCCTTCCACATGTCCTTCCAGCCACCAGCCATCGGGCACGCTGAAGCTGGGCACGCCGTTCAGTGCGGCCTTCATGCCGCTGGTGCCGGAAGCTTCATGCGGGCGCTCCGGCGTATTGAGCCACAGGTCCACGCCGCTGGTGATGAGCTTGGCCCAGCGCATGTCATAGTTTTCCACGTACACGCCGCGCACCGCATCTTTCAGTTGCGCCATGGCGCGGAAGACGCGGCGTATCTGCTCCTTGCCGGCTTCGTCGCGCGGATGCGCCTTGCCGCCATAGACCAGTTGCAAAGGCCCAACCTGCCGCGCGATCGCCCGCAGGCGGTCCAGGTCGGAAAACAGCAGGTCGGCGCGCTTGTAGGCCGCGGCGCGCCGGGCAAAGCCCAGCGTCAGCACGTTTCGGTCCAGTTGCACTCCCGTGGTGCGGCGGACTTCATCCAAGAGCATCTGCTTGGCGCGAGCGTGGGCCGCGCGGATCTCGGCAAGCGGAATGCCGATGGCATAGCGGAAGTAAAGATTGTCGCGTCGCCATTCCGGAATGTGGCGATCGTAAAGTTCCTGAAACGGCGGCGATGTCCAGGTGCCGGCATGCACTCCGTTGGTGATGGCGCGGATGGAATAGTTAGGGAACATGCCGCGCGAGACCTCCCCGTGCTGCATGGCCACGCCGTTGATGTAGTGCGAGCCGCGCAGGCCCAGCTCGGTCATGTTCAGCGTGCCGTTGCTGAGGCAGCCGACTTTTTCCAGGGCCATGGTGCGGTCCTCTCCCAGGACGCGCCGCACCATCTCTTTCGGGAACTGATCATGGCCGGCGGGCACCGGCGTGTGCGTTGTGAAGACGCACTTCTTGCGTAGAGAAGCGAAATCCTCCGCCGTGGCCTCGCTGACCGGCCGTCCTTTCAAGTGCTCCGCCAGTAACGCCAGCGTGAGCAACGCAGGATGGCCTTCATTCATGTGATACGTCATCACATGGTGATGGCCGAACTGGCGCAGCATGGCCACGCCTCCCATCCCCAGCACCGCTTCCTGGCATAAGCGGTAGTGCTCATCGCCGCCGTAGAGCTGGTCGGTTAGCGTTTGGACGTACGGGCTGTTTTCTTCAAGTCGCGTGTCCAGCAGATAGACGGGCACGGCGTATCCCGTGCAGCCGCGGATGGTGTATTGCCAGGCCCGCAGGAAGATCGTTTCGCCGTCAAGCACGAAAGAAGCGCGTGCGGCCAGCGGCTTCAGTTTCTCTTCCGGGTCCCAGTCGGATGGCGTTTCAGTCTGGTTGCCGTAAGCGTCGAGATGCTGCTCAAAGTAACCCTTGCGATGCAGCAGCGTGATCCCCCCGATGGGCAGGCCCATGTCTGCCGCGGACCGCAGAGTATCGCCCGCCAGAATTCCCAGTCCGCCCGCATATGTGGGCAGCTCCGGCTCCAGCGCGATCTCCATGGAAAAATAGGCAGCCCCGAGGGGATGGAAATTCATCGTCATACTTGCCCGGCCATATGCAGCTCTGTCTTCTCCATTATTTCCGGACCGGAGCTGGAGTCTGTGATGCAGGGCACATGAGAAAAAATCACAGAGGCCGATACTGACCCTAGATGCCGGAGGAAGAAGGCCAGGTGTCTCAGACCTTTTCAGCGCAGAGCAACGCGGCGTCGCTCCAGTTGGCGATCGTGGGCGATTGCATGCTGGGGCGCGGTGTGGACCAGGCCCTGGGGCAGAAGCCTCCTGAATTTCCCTGGGGCGATACTCTGCCCGTCTTCCGCAAGGCCCATGCGCGCATCTGTAATCTGGAATGCGTGCTTTCTGACAAGGGAACGCCGTGGGCGGAGTATCGTAAGGAATTCCACTTCCGCTCAGCCGCAAAGAATGTTGCCACACTCACCGCCGCCGGCATGAATGCGGTCTCCATCGCCAACAATCACGTGTTGGACTATGGCCGCGAGGCGCTTCTGGAAATGCTTGACGTGCTCGACGAGGCGGGAATCGCCCACAGCGGCGCCGGGGCAAATATTGATGACGCTTCCCGCATCGCGACCTTCGACGTGCAGGGCCGGCGGCTGGGACTGCTCGCCTTTACCGACAATGAACCTCTCTGGGAGGCCACCACGCAACGGGCTGGCACCTTCTACGTTCCAACATCCCTTGCCGGCCCGCGCGCGCAGCGGCTCATTAACATTGTGCGCGAGCGCAAGCACGTGGATACCCTGATCGTCTCCGCGCACTGGGGCGGGAACTGGGGATACACGCCTCCTGCCGGGCACGTGGAGCTGGCGCACGCTCTGATTGACGCCGGAGCGGACGTGATCTTTGGCCACTCGTGCCACGTATTTCGCGGCATCGAGTGGTACAAGGGCCGGCCCATCCTCTATAGCACCGGCGACTTTGTTGACGACTACGCCGTCGATCCTGACGAACGTAACGATCATTCATTGATCTTCCTGGTGGAAATTGAAGGCGCTGCGCCGGCGCGTTTGCGGTTGGTTCCAACCGTCATCCATGCGTGCCAGGCGATGATCGCTCCCGCGACTCAGGCGGGCGCCATCGCAGCCAAGATGCAGAGTCTGTGCGCGGCGTTTGCCACATCCACATGCTGGAGCGCAAAAACTCAGGTTCTTGAAGTCACATCGCAAACTGGAACGGCGGATTCTGTATGCGGTATTTGATTCCTAAGGCAGCAAGTTCCGCCCCTACGGGGCTCATACTTCCTAAATCACTTACCCAACGCTAACGCGTTGGGCTCAGTAATTAGCGCGCCTCCGGCGCTTGCGTTCGTTTGCACCCAAAAAGCCGTTCTGGGCTCCGCCGTCGACAAGACTTTCTTTTCCCAAAGCATCCTTCTGCCGTGAGGGGAACCAAGCGCCGGAGGCGCGGGCATTACTGAGCCCAGGCCGTGAGGCCTGGGAAACTGTGCTACAAAACCAAGCCCCGGAGGGGCGACACACGACCTTCACGTTCTTGTTCAGCGGCTGAAGCACGATCATCTTAAGGAACTTCAGCGCACGCTAAGAGGGTTACACCCCCTCCCGCACTGCGTGCCAGCGGCGCGTACTTCCTCGAGCGCCTGTTCCGTGATGATGAGCCGCGCTCCGCTCGCCTTCAACCCGCCTTTCGCGTCGCCGTCACGCCGCTCAGCTTGTTCAGGAGGGCCTTAAGGACTTGTTCCCTCTCTCGAAGGTCATGCCGGAACTCGCGATGGTCAGTCCGGGCAATCTCCATGAGCAGCTCGCGATAACTTTCTTCCAGGATCTCCTTGATCAGTTCCTCTTCAGTAGAAGTCAGTTGCAAATCCATACGACCTCCTTTTCACGTGCTGCTTGCCCGCCATGATCGAAATGCGGCGCGAGACGGTGCGTTTGCTTTCACTCATCTCAAGCCGCGTGCTTCTCAGCTCAGGAATTGCTGTGCCTGGCATGCTGCACCGGCTCTCATATCATTAGTTTTATTTCTAACTCCGTTTGCGTGGCGCGTGTGTGATGACGGACACACGGACGCATACCTCGGTTGGAAGGGCGCGGCAATCACGGAGATGCGTGACCACCATCACTTAAAAATGAAATTGCCAAGGCCTAGGATCATACTGTCGACGGTCGAAAAGGGCGTTTCATAACAGTTGCGCACCTGAAAGTAGACTGAGTGACCAGCCGGACGGGGCAACCCGGAAGGCAACCAAACCCGAAAAAATCAACGCTTCCCCAAAAAAAGCGTTGAGGCTTGGGACTGCGAAAGCGGTGATCACATCAAGGGCTGCGACGGCACATGCGTCCATACTGACTGACTTCTTGGGGAAGCTAATCAGCTAGAACATGGCCAACGTCGCAACCCTTTCCTATTTCTCCTGTAGCCGCTCGGCCCGCGCAAGTCATCTAATCATCAGAGAGATACGAGGGCGCCTGCGCTGATTGTGAAATGGCCGGGAACTCTCCCCAACCTTCTTGAGGGCACGACGATGCCGATGACTGCTGCCCAACGCCTGATTCAGTTCAACAAGATCGCCGTACTCACTGACCTGGAGCGCGACTCCGAGAAGCTGCTGCGCTATGCCGGATCGCTCGGCCGATGGTATGGCTCCCAGCTTCTGCTGGTCCACGGATGTTCCGCGGATGAACACGTTGACCGGCGCGAGCCCTCGCCGCACTGGCCCACGCGCGAGCCCCAACTGAAAGAAGAAGATGAGAAAAAGCTCTGGACCCTCTCGCAGAAGTTTCATCTGCAAGATCTGGTTTCCAAAGTACTCATCCGCCAAGCCGGCATCGGCGAGCTTTTGCGGGAACTTGAAGAATGCCGCCCCAACCTGATCGTGATCGCCTCGCATGGCCGCGAAGGAGTGCGGAAATGGCTGGCGGGGTCGGTATGCGAAGAGGTGTTCAGAACGGTCCAGTGGCCGGTGCTGGTGCTCGGCCCGTGTGCGGCTGAAGAGGACCCGGGCGCGCAAAAGCAGTTCACCAGCATTCTCTACGCAACGGACATGTCCGCGATTTCTGTGAGCGCGCTGCAATACGCCGCGGGCATCGCCCACGACCACGATGCGCAACTCACCGCCCTCTATGTGGATGAAAAGCCGGAAGAATCCTTCTCCTTCGACCGGGCCATGGCCTTGCAGCGCCTGGACGACTGGCTGCAAGACCACGTAGACGGTCTCGCCGGGGCGCTGGGCGGAGTCCGCCCAGTTGTGGAATCAGGCAAGGCGGAAACGGCGATCGTGCAGGCCGCTGCTGAACGGCGCGCTGACCTGATTGTGCTGGGCGCGCGCGGACTGCGCGGGGCCACAGGACTAGCCAGCCACTTTGTTGGCGGCACCGCGTATGAGGTGGTCTGCGCTGCGAAATGCCCAGTGCTGATTGTGCAGCAACCGCGATAAGGTTGAAGCGGCTCCCGCCGGAGCCGGTGGTCAAGGCCTGACTCCTGCCAGGACTGCTTTCTCAGCGTCTCTCAGCAGGATATCGATAGACTCGAAGCCGGCATCCCTGAGCAGACCAACCCACTTCATCACAGAAAGCCTGTCCCCGATGCGATTTTGATCGTCAGGAGGATCACCGAGAAAGCCATAGTCGTGGCCCACCAGGGCTTTCACTCGCGACCAGAAGCGCCGCCAATCTTCGAAGTTGTGCTGGCTTGGCTGTTCCTTTTGCCACGCGCCGAACCCGGACGCAAACGGCGGCTCCGCTCCTGCCGGTTCCATCAGCAGAAAGACGCCGCCTGACCGGAGCAACTGCAAGATGTCGGCGAAAAGTCTCGCGGCTCTCGCCAGGCTGAACCAGTGCACGGCGTTGACGGCCACCACAACATCGTAGTCACTCGCCAAATCACGCCGCCAGTTCGGGTCCGAGAGATCACACACCCATGTCCGCCCGCCTATGCCATCGCGGCGATTGACCGCGCTGCACAGCGAGACAAAGAACTCATTCCGGTCCACGCAATCGATTCGCGCTTGCGGGAATCGCGAGTGAATGGCGCGGCCCGCGTCGCCTGTGCCGCAGCCCACGTCCAAAACCCGGAGGCTCTGGTCAATCGCAAATGGAATCGCCGCGGCCATGAGCCCCAGCGCGCCCGGCTTGGCGGGACCCTGCTCCGCGCGCCACAAATCGAGCCACGTGTTCAGATCTTCCCCGCGAAGTTTGTCCTCGATCTCGGCCTGAGTAGGAATTGCCATTGGTTTCCTCGTGGGCTGCCCTGCTTGGATCTGGCTCTAGCAGGATGAACCGGCCTTCATGATACGTGGCCGCGACCGCAAGATCGATCTTCATGCGGAGGCGCACATTCAGCGCGGGGCCGCAGGACTCGCCAGCCACTTTGTTGGCGGCACGGCCTATGAAGTGGTCTGCGGCGCGAGCTGCCCGGTGCTGATCGTGCCCCAGCCGCGATAAGCTTGACGGCGTTGATCCGGAGAATAAACCGCACTTCAAGAAAATGGCGCAGCCCCATCATTCATGTCTCAAGAGCTGCCTTACACTGCTCCACAGCATCTTGCCCACAGACTACAAAAGAATCCGGAGATAGTCTTTTGCGGATTTCCCCTCGAGGGGGCTTGACAGACAGCATATTATGTCAACTGCCAGATAGTTAATTATGGTCATGAAGAAAGTCTTTTCACTTTAGACTAGTAGTAGCGTTAAGAAACGCAGTGCACAACAAGCGGGGATTCCCAGGTTTGATCGAGTGATAGAGATGCCGGCATCGCTTGTGCCGCGCGCGATCACGGGCTGGGCGTCTCCCGCGAGCGTTTTCTGTTGGTCGATTTATCTTCCTGTGCCCAGTGCTGTCTATCTTGTTTCCGAAAGGAATTGAAATTATGCAAAGACGAAGCATGCGCTCCTGTTTGTGTGTATTGGGGGCCTGGTTACTATTGGTGGCCTCGGCCGCAGCCCAGAGGGTCATCGCCACCGTTCCTACCACGGGCCATTTCCCCACCGCGCTGGCCATCAATACCGTCACGAACAGAATCTACGTTGTGAACCAAAGCGGCACGGTCGACGTGCTGGACGGTGCAACGAATAGCATCATTGCGACGCTGTCTGTAAGTTCCCCCGCGAATTCACAACTTGCGGTCAACGAAGTTACAAACAAAATTTATGCCACGGATCCATTCGCCGGCACCCTGTCAGTGATCGATGGCAATACCGACACCATTACAGCGGTAGTGAACTTTGGCGTGGGAATAGGGCGGTTGGCGATCAATCCCGTGACCGACAGGATCTATGTCACAACGAATCGCAGGGCGGTCAATGTAATTACCGGTGAGACGGTAAATACGGTGAGTGTGGTGGATGGAGCCACGAACAGCATTCTGGCCGATCTGCCAATCGGGCAATTTGCGAACTCTATCGTGGTGAATCCGGCCACCAACAAGATCTATGTGGGTGGCCAGCCGCTTTCTAACAACCCTGCCGTCGTAGTGATCGATGGCGCCACGAACAGCATAGTCACAGGCGCTTTCGAGCCAAACAATTCCGGAGTAAGCGCCTTGGCGATCAACAAGACCGCGAACGTGATTTTTGCCTCGGCCTTTAATGAAGTAATGGTCCTGAATGGCGCCAGCAACACCTTTTTCCTTAACTCTACCCTTTTCATCATCCACGTGCCGGGCGCCGGGGCGATCGCTGCGAATGAGGCTACGAACGAGACCTATGTGGCCGGGGCTCCATCGAGCTTGTCGGTCTTGGGCGGCGGCAACCCGCCTGCCGCGACCTCCCTTTTAGTCGGTGACGGTCCTATCGACATCGCCATAGACCAGGCCACGAACCGGATCTATGTTCCAGCATCTCAAGGAAACATTCTCACCGTCATCGACGGGCGTGACCATTCCATCATCACCTCTCTCGCGACCGGCAGCTTCCCGGTGGCGGTCGCCGTAAACCCAGTCACGAACAGGATCTACGTCTGCAACCAGGGCGATTCAAGCATCACCGTGGTGGATGGAACGGATGTAGCGCAGCAGGGGCCTCCCGGACCTCCGGGGCCGATCGGGCCGCAGGGGCCGAAGGGTGATCCGGGGCCGGTCGGACCGCAAGGACCGCAAGGGCCGGCTGGACCACAAGGACCTCCGGGGCCGGTAGGGCCGCAGGGACCCATGGGACCAGCGGGCAGTCAGACTTGGAGCAGCTACATCGCTGCCACCAACCACACGGGTACGTATGTGGCGAAGTTTACCCCCGGCAACAACATTACGGTGACCCGAATCGAGGCTGAGGCTATTGTTCCGCCTGCAGGCTGCCAGAATCATGCGGTGGTCCAGATCAGTGACGGTACGCCTGCGGCCACGGCCACGCTCACGCTCTCTTCGGACGAAACTGACAGCGGACCTTTGTCAGTGAATTACAGCGCCGGCGCGCCCATCCGCCTCAGCATCGTTCCCTCATCGGGTTGCACGGTTCACGCGTCTGAGGTCAACATCGTTGTGCAGTACCAGGGCCGGTAAGTAACCACGAGAGGGCACAAAACAACACGAAGACAATCATTTGCCAGAGGATGAACGCGGACCAACACGGATTTGGGGGAAGGTTGGTCCGCATTTCGTCCCCGTCCAATGTCTTCAGCGACTCTACCGCCGGCTGTGTCACGCGCGCCTGCTCCAACGCCCCGCTCTGAGCGAGTACTCGCGAACACTGAAGTGGACGTCCCGGCAATCGAAGTAAGGCGCACTGTAGACGCGGTGTTTGGCGTGCCCAACCTCGCATCCTCTTGTCACTTTCAGCACCATTGTGCATCTACTGGCAAGATCGGGAAAAACCGCTTAAGATGTCCAGTCCTTCTCTCCCCTGCGCAGACTGGCACAAAGCCCAATGGCACGAGGTTCATGACGATGACAACCGCAAATCCACCACAAAATGGAGCCAACCAGCTGAGGGCGGCAAATGGGCTGGCAATGATTCGGCTCACCATCGGCGCAATGTTCTTGTGGGTCTTCTTTGAGAATCTGGGAAAAGGTCTTTACACCGCCTCGGGCTATGCGGGCCTGATCAACTATTACATCAAATCGAGCCACGCGCCGGGTGTGTGGAAAGCGGTGATGGGCTTGGCGGCGAGCCACGCCGCGATCGCCGCGCCGATGCAGGGGCTGACCGAGATCTCTCTTGGCATCCTGCTCATCATCGGTCTGTTGACGCGCCCGGTCGCTGCTGTCGCGTTTCTCTTCCTCGGCAGCCTTTGGATTTCCGAGTGGGGCACGGCCTGGATCTGGGAGCTGCTGGTTCCCATGCTTGCTTCGCTTGGACTCGCCGTGGGACGGGCCGGCCGCACTTGGGGTATTGACGCAGTGTTGGCTCGCCGTTCGCCGTCCTCTCCATGGTGGTGACGTCCGGGAGCCTGCGTCCAGTGCGCGTGTCGGTCGTGATTCCTACGCATAATGAAGCGCAGTCCATCGGCCGCGTCCTGGCCGATCTCCCGCCCGACGTGGTCACTGAAGTCCTGGTTGTCGATAGCAATTCAACCGACGGCACTCCCGAGATCGCCGCAAAGATGGGGGCCCGCGTCCTGCGCGAACCTCGTCGCGGATACGGTCGCGCTTGTTTGACCGGACTCGCCGGAGCAAGCAGCCCTGACGTCGTCGTGTTTCTCGATGGCGACTACAGCGATCGCCCCTCGGAGTTGCCGCGTCTCATCACCCCGATCCTCGCGGGCAAAGCAGACATTACTCTTGGCTCGCGTCTTGGGTCGACCCGCAACTCCGGTGCCATGCCCTGGCACCAGGCATTGGGCAACCGGTTCGCCGCCGGCCTTATCACGCTTTTCTATGGTGTAAGGATTACTGACCTGGGACCGTTCCGCGCCGGAAGAGCAGAAGTTCTCCGCCGCCTTGAGTTGCAAGAGCAAACCTATGGCTGGGCGGTGGAAATAATTCTAAAAGGTGCGATCGGTGGTTACCGCATTGCTGAGGTGCCGGTAAGCTATTATCCGCGAATTGGAAAATCGAAGATCAGCGGCACGCTCAAGGGTACTGCCGGGGCGGCGTGGTTTATCCTCTCCCTGATCGTGCGCTATTATTTTCGGCGGCGAAGGGCCCGGATGCCCCGGCCGGCGTAAGCTGACTGGCCTATCCAACAAGCCCGCTTTTGGTTTGGTGGAACAAAACACAATCATCATGGAATCCTCCCGCGAAAATCTCGCGCCTTCAATCAACACTGGTTGCACGCTGGCTGTCATGGCGAAAGCACCCAGGCCGGGCATGGTCAAGACGCGTTTGGCTCGGAGCCTTCCCGTGGAAAGGGTCACCGAGCTCTATCGCTGCTTCTTTGACGACACCATGGCGCTGGCCCATTCGTTGGGCGCCGTGGAGGTAGCAATTGTTTGCCCGGCTTCCGACGTGCAAGAGCTGACCCGGTTGGCGCCGATTCAAAGTTCGGTGAACGTGGTGGCGCAGAAGGGCGAGGGACTGGCGGCAGGCCTGACCTCGGTGTTTGCGCACTTCGCGGCGCTGGGCCGGCAACGAGTGGTCGCCTTCAACTGTGACAGCCCGCATCTGCCGGCTTCAATTCTTGGCAGCGCGTTCGAGACGCTCACCGGGCACGACGTGGTCGTCGGGCCCACCCACGATGGCGGCTATTACCTCGTGGGCGCCAAAGCCAGCCATCCAGCTCTCTTCCATGGCGACGGCATGGGCACCAAGAGCGCCCTTGATGCCCTGCTGGCGCGCGCCCGCGGGCTCGAGCTTTCGGTTGGCTTCACCGATCCTTTCTACGATATTGACGTGGAAGACGACTTGATTCGGCTTGCCGCGGAACTGCGCGTCGCCCCGGCCCGGGCGTCAAGAACGGCGGCCTGGCTGCAGCAGTGGCAAGACGCGGTAGAACAACTGCAGACGAGCACGGGAGAGCTGTGAATCTCACGCCATCCCGCAGGCTGTTCGCGTTCGGCGTCATCTTGCTTGTGTCGCTGGTGATCTGCTCGCGCAAGTTCACCAACGTGGGCGCACCGTCCTTCATCCTTTGGCTGAGTGCGGCCGGCATCGCATACCTGCTCGCCATCCGGGAGTTTTTCTCCACGCCCAAGCTCCCGAAACGGCTCCTCGTCGCCGGTCTTGTGCTGGCTGCTCTCTGGCGGCTTCCATTTCTACTGATGCCGCCGGGCCCGGATGATGACGTTCATCGCTACGTTTGGGATGGCCGCGTGCAGCGGCTCGGCTACAACCCTTACCTCGCAACTCCCAATGACCCTGCTCTCGCCGGACTGCATACGGCCGAGACCCGCACCCTGAACCACCCGGACCTGCCGAGCCCATATCCACCGGGGGCCCAGCTTTTCTTCCGCGCTGTAACCGCGATTCATGAGTCTGTCTTTGCCTTGAAGTTGGCATTTGTGCTTTGCGATTTTGCCGTCGTTCTTGTCTTGCTCGATCTGCTGCGACGTAGTGGGCAAAGCGCGCATTGGATTCTCGCTTATGCCTGGAACCCCTTGCTGGCGACCGAAGTGGCCGGCAGCGGCCACATTGATATTCTCGGCGTGCTGCTGCTCCTGGTCTCTGCGGCCGCGCTGGTGCGGCGCTGGCGCGCAGTTGCCGCCTTGGCATTTGCTCTGGCTGTTGCCGTGAAGTTCCTTCCCATTGTGCTGCTGTCGCTCTACTGGAAGCGTGTACGCATCCGGGATGCCGCGCTGGCGGCAGTCGTCCTGGGACTCTTGTACCTGCCATTCTTAAACCACGGGCGGATTCCCCTCGGCTCGCTCGGAACTTATGTGCAGAGTTTCCGCTTTAATGGTCCGGTGTTTGCGACGCTCGAGCGAGTGGCGGCGCCGCAGCTTGTCGCCGGGCTGGCTGTGCTGGTTGGTTTTTTTACCGCGATCTGGCTACGAAGCAAGGCCCGGGAATTTTCCTCGGAGTCATTGGCCTGGCCCATGGCGGCATCGCTTTTATGTGCGCCGGTTGTGTATCCGTGGTACTTGCTGTGGCTGCTGCCGTTCGTACGGTCGGTCTCGACCGTGCCGCTGATCATCTGGACCGTCAGCATCATCCCCACGTACTACGTCTGGTATTTGCGCGCGCTTGGTCGTCCGTGGGTGATTCCTGGCTGGATGATGCTGTTGGAATACGGGGCCGTGGCAACAGCTGCGGCAATCATCGCTTTGCGCCGCGGCACACGACCCGCTGCACTACAATACACAGCGGACCAGGCAGAGTAAGAACCGCCGCACCACAACGCAATTTCTGGTATCCGCAAGTCTGTGTACGTCATCCAACACAAGAATCGATTTCACTAAGGAGGGTCCTCATGGCAAAGTTGGGCAGTTCAACGATGATCCGTTTCCTGGCCTTCGGGGTGCTGGCCCTTGCTGCATCCTCCGGGGCGCAGACGAAGCCTCCCATTGCCGAGCAGATTGCCAAGGCCTACGGCGTTGATTCATGGGGCCAGATTGATGCCATCCGCTACACCTTCAACCTGGATGTTCCTGGACGCAAAGCCTCTCGGATCTGGACGTGGGAGCCCAAAGCCAACCGGGTGACTTTTGAGGGAAAAGACAAGGATGGCAAGCCGGTGAAGGTTACCTATGAACGCTCCCAACTCAGCAGCCAGCCTGCCAACGTGAACGAAATCGATCATGGGTTCGTGAACGATCAATATTGGCTGCTCTTCCCTTTGCATGTTTCCTGGGACAGCGGCGCTGACGTGCAAGATAAAGGCACGCACAAAATGCCGATCGGGCAGGGTTCCGCCAGGCACGTGGTGGTGAAGTATCCCTCAGAAGGGGGCTACACGCCCGGCGATACCTGGGAGCTGTTCGTCGGCAAAGACAACCGCGTGGAACAAATGGCCTATCACCGTGGCGGGCCGGTAAAACCAAGCCTTGTCATCGTAACCTGGGCAGGTTACAAGAAAGCGGGTCCACTGTTGATCTCCACGGAGCACCGCGGCACCGCCGACGGCAAGCCCGCGCACGTTTTCTTTTCGAGCGTGGCCGTCAAGCTGGCCGGCTCAGATACCTGGGTTGACGCAAAATAGGAATAACGTTGATTCGAATTTACCGAGGAGCGAACTTCATGAGAAATGCGAACCGCGTAACGATGATCCCTCTTCTGGCTTTCGGGGTGTTGGTCCTTTCTGCAACCTGCTGGGCGCAGACGAAGGCGCCCATCGCCGAACAGATTGCCAAGACCTATGGCCTTGATTCATGGGGCCAGATTGATGCCGTCCGCTACACCTTCAACTTGAATGTTCCGGGGCTGGTAACACTCTCCCGGTCGTGGATCTGGGAACCCAAAGCCAACCGAGTCACCTATGAAGCAAAAGACAAGGCAGGCAATCCGGTGAAGGTCACCTACGTGCGCTCTCAGATTGACAGCCAGCCCGACAACGTGAAGAAGGAAATTGATCCGGGTTTCATCAACGATCAATATTGGCTGGTCTTCCCCTTCCACGTCGTCTGGGACACCGGCTCCACCGTGGAAGATAAAGGCATGCACAAACTCCCGATCGGGCAGGGTTCTGCCAGGCAAGTTGTGGTGACGTATCCCCCGGCGGGCGGCGGCTACACGCCCGGCGATACCTGGGAACTGTTTGTTGGCCCGGATAACCGAGTCCAGGCAATGGTCTTCCACCACGGCGGTGACGTAAAGCCGAACCTTGTGAAAGCGACATGGGCAGGTTACAAGAAAGCCGGCCCACTCGTGATCTCAACCGACCACCGCGGAACGGCCGATGGCAAACCGCTGACCCTCACCCTTACCAATGTGGCCGTTAAGCTGGCAGGCTCAGATACGTGGATAGAGGCAAAATAGAAGTCAAAGCGCGCACTGAGAAAAGCGGCGGCTTGCTTCTCAAGAGAAAAGTGCTGCCCCAGCAGACAGGGCCGGACCACAAACAACGGCCTTTGGCAAGAAGCCCGGTTTTTACCGGGCTGTGCCTGGTCCGCGCCGGAATGCCAATTCGTTAAACTGTTTTCTCAGGTTGGGCCGGCGCTTTTTTGCTATTTGGGTGCGGAGTTCAAACGGAAGACGAGAAAATAATCTTCTCCGTCTCCCTTCACAAAGTCGTACTGCTCCAGCAATTGATAGCCGGCCCGGGCGGCTTCCTGGATTACCACCTCACGAGAGATGCCGTGGTCGTCGCCCTTGCCGTTGCGATCGATGATGCCGACCTTGGCCCCGCTGCGCAGGGAGTTTCGCAGGTGCTCCAGCAGCAGCACCGGATGCGCGACCTCATGATAGGTTTTCAGCAGCAGCACCGAATCCACGCTGTTTCTTGGCAGCGTCGGATCATCCTCCTGGCTCAGGACCGCGTGAACGTTGCCAATGCCCTCCCGCTGAGTACGCTGATTGATGTAAGTAATGGACTCCGGATTGATGTCCACGGCGTAGACGATTCCAGTGCTTCCCACGCGCTTTGCCGCGCGCACCGTAAACCATCCTGAGCCCGCGCCGATGTCGGCTACGTGCATGCCTTCCTTAATGCCCAGGATGTCCATCACGCGTTGCACCTGTAGTTTCTGGTCGCGGCCCTCCTTTTCAAAAATCGAGAGATCACCGGCATAGGGCTGGCTTGTCTTACGCGGCGTTGGCTGAGATTTGGGTTTCGCGCTGCTTTGTGCTTCCAGGGCCGTCACGAATGCAAACCGCGAAGCGCCGGGAACAACACCCCCTAACAGGAAAATGAGGACGGCAAACAGCATCAGGCCCGGCTTGCGTGACGGAACGAAACTTCGCATACTCAACTCCTCGCAATCACAATAGTGGTGCAGGAACTGCTCAGTTTGGGCAGATCGCGGCTCGAGGCCATGCGGATTTCGAGCCGTGGCCGCTCTCCGCGAACGATAGGACAATAATGGTCCGGCTCCCATAGCGCGCCCTGGAGACTGCGGCGTCCGGCACAACCTCCATGGCATGACTCCCGGAACTCGCAAGGCCGGCAAGCCTCAGGAAGCGTGCGGGCTTGCTGGAACGGCGCGGAGTCCAGAATGTCCGGCCCCATCGCGATCAAATCCTTGAGCGGCTCACCCGGTCCTGGCCAGTAAACGCAGGGCTGCGTGGTGGCTCGCGGCGTAACTCTCACCGTGCTCACGCCGCATCCTCCCCGCAGCGGCGGAAGGCCCGCCATCGCCCGAACCAGCGGCTCACCGATGGCGATGACCTCGGTTTCTGCAAACAGACGCCGAAACCCCTCCCAGTACTCGTCGTAGGTCAGTGCATAAAGGTCGGATCGCACGGCTTGATATACGTTCACGCGCAGGGGAGCCTCGAACTGTTTGGCCACCCGCGCCACGTCCGCCAGGCGCAAATAGTTCGACTTCATCATGACGGCGATGATGGTTACCGGCACGCCCAGCCGCCTGCACCGCTCCGCCTGCTGATGGATCAGCTCCCAATTGCCTGCACCGCGCTGTGTATCCTGCTCCGCCTGCGTGGCGTAATCCAGAGAGAACTCGATATCGTGGAAGGCGCGCACTTCGTTATCTTCCAGGACCTCCACACTGTGGCCATTGGAAGTAATGGTGAGCTTGGCGGGCCGTGTGCGCAGGTAGGCCAGGATCGCTTTGAAGTCCGGGTGCATTCCGTTCTCGCCGGTGCCCAGGTTCACCGAGCGGACCTCGAACCGCTCCATCACGGCCTTCACCTGGTCCAGGGAGAGACGGTCGGTACGGGCCGGGTCGCGGTAGCAGAAGGCGCATGCGAGATTGCACTCGTTGGTCAGTCCTAGCCCGAGCGCAATCCCGGCTTCGGGCGTCACAGCCGGCGAATCGGTTGCTGATCGGCTCGACAACCTGCTCACGATTCGTTCTCCACGAGCGAACCGGCGTAACGGGCCAGGGTTTGCGAGTAGCGGGCGATGGCCGCAAACTCCGGCCGGCTGCCGAGTTGGCGCTCAAGTTCAAAAATCCGTTCGTAGTCTGCGCTGCGCGAAACCTGGGGCGGCAGGTAGTCCGCAAGGACGCGCACACCTCGCTCGGCAAACGGCGCAAGCGAGGCCTCTGCCACCATGGCGCGTAAGCTCTCCGCCGTAAATAATCGTACCTTGCCTCCGTACAGCGATTCATGCCCCCACTCAGCGGTCAAGCCATTTTTCGCGGCTTCCAAATCACCGGCCTGGATCGCAGCCTTGCACACTTCGCCTGCCCGAGTGCGTACCAGGATGGACACTATCGCCGATGAATCCCGCAATGCCAGGGCTGCGCCGCGCAATACCGCACCCGGGTCGTCGCAGTATTCCAGAACGTTATGGCAGAGAATCACGTCGAAGGATCGAATGGGGAACAACTTCGCCAATTGGGCAGCGTCTCCGGGCTGCAGCGCGGTCCGCTGTGTTACTCCTGCTTCCCGCGCGGCGCGCTCCGCGATCTCCAGCATCGCGGGAGAGGAATCCAGCAACGTAACGTGAATGCCAAGCTGCGCCAGGCGGAGCGCGGCGGCTCCGGTGCCGCACCCGAGATCAAGGGCGCACAACCGGGGCTTGGCCTGCCAGCGCAGAAAATCCAGCAGGTTGGCAAACGCCAAATCGGAGCGTAATCGGCCCTCGGGCGTTTCCAGGTATGCGGCATACTCATTCGCGCCGCTCTGGAAGCGATCTCCCTCGGCCTTGGCAGTTGTCTTCATTCCACCCTCAAGCGCGTGAGCACTCTTTGCGTCGCTTTGATGGCGATGTTTCGAGTCTGAGCGGCGTTGCGCGAGCGCGCTACACTTCGCCTGTGCCGCCTCCACCAGGCTGAAGCTGGATCGCGGTAGACCGAGTTTGGCAGCGAAGGCTCGCGGCCATGAGTGCTCATCATTATATTCGACCACGCCCCAGCCTGACCCCGTCTGGTCGCCACCGCGGCAGTGGATGCTGAGGTAGTTGATGGTAACCGCAACTCAAGTCAGCCTCTCATCTGTGCCGCGCAATCGCTGGCACGCGCTCCGCTTACGCCGCCGCCATGCACAGCGCAGTTTTAAGCTCACGTGTCTGCGCTGACCGCGATGAGGTCCATCGCCAGGCCGCCAACCGCTCAGCAACTTCAAGTTCTGATTGCCCTGGCTTGATGTGACTCTCATCACCGGGTCATGTGGTTCTATTTGATATCAAACGATTCGATTTTTGAAGGAGCGGGCCGGTTGCTCGAGTCGCAAACATGAAATCGAGCAACTCACCGCAGTGAATCTCTAAAGAAAAGCCGCCTGCCTTCACGATTGACTGCAAGATCGCACACTGCAGTTTCATTTCGGAACTAATCGCGCACGGGAATCTCGTTTTTTGCTTAGAACCTTTGTACCTGTCCTAAATTCCTGCTTTCATAAGAGCAACTTTGGTTTTACTATGTACCACCTCTGAACGTCGACGGTCAGAACCTGCCACCCCGCAAAGAGCACGAATCGCGATGACACGAGAAGTCACTCGCGGCAAAAAGAATAGGAGAAAAGAATGTTTCAACGTGCGCGTTTTTCCGCGTGGTTGTTGCTCTGTCTGGCAGTTTTTCTTGTAGCCCTGCCCGCCCCGGCGCAGGTTTCACAGCCCACTAACATCGATGGCGCACCCGCTCCCCAGCAAATGCCGTTAGCCGGAAACCCGGCTGCGCCTCTATTGCCCGTAATGATCCAGCACGGTGTTCCGTGGCGTGATCCGAATCAGAGCGGGATCAACAATTTCGCTGCGCCCGCCGGCGCGCACCTGACCTACTTTGGCGGCCCGATCATCTCCAACGTCCAGGTGATTCAGGTCTTGTACGGAAGCGGCTCGTACAACGCACAAGTGGCCGGAACCACTTCGCCCACCATGGGCAATTTCTTTGGTGATATCACCGGCAGCGGCAGCGGATTGAACAGTCTGCTGCAACAGTACAACACGCCGGTTTCGGGTGGCACAGGTCAGACGTTTGGATTTGGCACCTTCGCCGGACTCTTCCAGATTGTCCCAGCGGCCGGCAACAACGGTTCCACTATCACGGACGCTCAGATCCAGTCAGAACTCCTGTCTCAGATCACTGCGGGTCACCTGCCTGCGCCCGTCCTTGATGCCGGCGGCAATCCGAACACCATTTATATGATCTACTTTCCCCCGGGAAAGACGATCACGCAGGGCGGCTCCAATAGCTGCCAGGCCGGTGGTTTCTGCGCTTATCACGGAACCACGTCCAACCTCTTCGCCGGCAAGAACGTTCTCTACGGCGTGTTGCCTGACATGCAGCCGGGCAGCGGATGCGCCACCGGCTGCGGAACCTCTACCACGTTCGGCAACTACACATCGGTCACCAGCCACGAACTGGTGGAAGCCATGACCGATGCATTTGTGGGCATCGCCACCGTCTTCGGCCCGCCGCTCGCCTGGTATGACCAGACCAACGGCGAGATCGGCGACATCTGCAACGGCCAGCAAGGTTCGTACACGGCCAACGGCACCACGTACACCATCCAGTTGGAATTCTCCAATTCGGCGAGTAATTGCGTCAATTTCCCGCCCGCGTCCACGCCGAACTTCTCGCTCTCAGCGTCGCCTGCCAGCTTGAGCGTCACGCAGGGCGCCAGCGGCAGCAGCACCATTACCGTGACTCCCTCCGGCGGATTCACGGGCTCGGTAACGCTTTCGACCTCAGCTCTGCCCAGTGGCGTGACTGCCACCTTTGGCACCAACCCGACGACGGGAACGAGCGTCCTGACCTTTACCGCCAGCAGCACGGCCACCACGGGTACCAGCACGATTACCGTGACCGGTGTTTCCGGCACGCTGACGCATACCACCACGATCTCGCTGACGATCGCCGCTCCTGCAGCGCCCAACTTCTCGCTCTCGGCTTCGCCCGCGAGCTTGAGTGTTACTCAAGGCGCCAGCGGCAGCAGCACGATTACAGTAACGCCTTCGAACGGCTTTACCGGATCGGTAACGCTTTCGAACTCAGCTCTGCCCAGCGGCGTGACTGCCACGTTCGGGACCAACCCCACCACGTCCACCAGTGTTCTGACCTTTACGGCCAGCAGCACGGCGACTACCGGGACCAGCACCATCACCATCACCGGCGTTTCCGGTACGCTGACTCACACCACCACCATCAGCCTGACGATCAATTCGGCGGGCGCGCAGCAGCTCATCGTGAACCCCGGCTTTGAAACCGGCACGGCAACTCCATGGACGTTGACCGCAGGCGTGCTCAACAACTCGGCCTCTGAGCCGCCGCACAGCGGTTCATGGGACGCCTGGCTCGACGGTTACGGCGTGACGCACACCGACTCGGCCACGCAGACCGTGAGCATTCCCGCTGGAAAAGCCAGCGCGACCCTGACGTTCTGGCTGCACATCGACACAGCCGAAACCACAACCACCACGGCGTTTGATACCCTGCGCGTACAGGTGTTGAACTCCGCCGGCACCACCGTGCTGGCCACGCTGGGAACTTTCTCCAACCTGAATAAGGCCGCGGGCTACACCCAGAGGTCGTTCAGCATGAATTCGTTCATCGGACAGACTGTAAGGATCCGCTTCCTGGGACAGGAAGACTCCAGTCTGCAAACCTCATTCGTGATTGACGACATCAACCTGAATGTCCAATAACGATTGTGTTTTTTTCAGAGCTTGATTCCGGGGCCGCGGTTGGGCCCCGGATTTTTTTCGTCTCCAAGTAGGCAAGCTCGTCTTAAGCGAATAAGGAATTTGATTCCCAAAATGGGAAATCCAGGGGCCATTCACCACAATTTCATTTGACCTGAGCTGGCCAGGGTAGATAGTTTCAAGTTCGCCTATGAAAGCCAGAACGTGTGCGAAACTCCTGCTTGTCCTCCTGGGAGTGTTGGGACTCATCTTTGTAACGACCTTCCCGACAGTCCATGCCAGTTCGAACGGCGTTGTCATCAGCCAGATTTATGGTGGCGGCGGAAATGCCGGGTCAACTTTCAAGAATGACTTCATTGAGATCTTCAATGCCGGCTCAGCCACCATAAACCTGAATGGCTGGTCGGTGCAGTACGCCTCGGCTGCGGGCACCACGTGGCAGGTCACCGCGTTGAGTGGCTCGCTGCTCCCCGGGCAGTACTATCTCATCCAGGAATCGCAAGGTGCAGGAGGAACCACTCCGCTTCCCACGCCCAACGCCACAGGCAACATCGCCATGAGCGCGACTGCCGGCAAAGTTGCGCTGGTCAGCAGCACGGTGGCGCTCACCGGTGGATGCCCGGTGGGCGGAGCGATCGTTGATTTTGCCGGTTACGGCACAGGCAGCGGAGGCGCAACTTGCTTTGAAGGCACGGCAGCGGCGCCCACGCTGACCAACACCACAGCCGATCTTCGCCGCGGCAACGGCACGCAGGACACCGACAACAACAGCGCGGACTTTGTCGCCGGAGCGCCCAATCCTCGCAATACCTCCGTCATTGGAACAAACCTGGCCGCAACGGGTGCGGCGAATCCTGCCTCCGTAGCGCAGGGAGGGACCACGCTGCTCACCGTCCTGGTGACCCCCGCAACCGGCCCCAGCAGCACAGGTATTGTCGTCACCGGCGATCTGAGCAGCATTGGCGGCTCAGCCACCGAACCCTTCTTTGATGATGGCACCAACGGCGACGTAGTCGCCGGGAATGACGTGTTCTCCTTCTCAACAATCGTTACTCTGAACACGCCGCCCGGCAGCAAGAGCCTGCCGATCTCGGTTTCTGATGAGCAAGGCCGCACGGCGTCGGCGAGCATCAGTCTCACGGTCACGGCCGCGCCCCTGAATCTCTCGATTCATGACATCCAGGGTCCCGGCGATGCCTCGCCCGTCGCCGGGCGCCTGGTGTCCACCACGGGGATCGTGACCGCCGTAGTATCGAATGGCTTCTTCATCCAGAACCCTGACAGTGCCGTGGACGCTGATCCCAACACCTCAGAAGGCATCTTTGTGTTCACGTCCAGCCGCCCGGCCGCAGTCGCCACCGTGGGCAATTTCGTGCTGGTTACCGGGACCGTACAGGAGTTCATCCCCAGCAGCGATCCCAACAGTCCCTCGTCCACGGAGATCGCCGGCGGGCCAACGGTCACGCTCATCAGCAGCGCCAACCCGCTTCCCACTCCGGTAACGCTCACCGCATCCGATACCGATCCTGCCGGCCCTATCGATCAACTGGAAAAATACGAAGGCATGCGCGTTCACGTTGATGTGCTCGCGGTAACCGGCCCAACCGATGGAAATGTGAGCGAGGCGAATGCCACCGCAACCTCGAACGGAATATTCTTTGGCGTGATCGCCGGCATCGCCCAGCCATTCCGCGAATCGGGAGTGCAACTGCCTGACCCATTGCCGCCCGGCGCGCCCGCAACCGTCACCCGCTGGGACACCAACCCTGAAATCCTTCGCGTGAATACGGCGGTGCAGAGCGGTTCTACCAAGCTGGATGTAACCACCGGTGCGACCGTCACCAGTCTCACCGGTCCGCTGGATTTCAATTCCCGCTTCTACACCATCCTGACCGACCCGGACTCCGGCGCCGTGGCCACCGGCAACGTAAGCGCTACTCCGGTCCCGGTTGCGGCAACCAACGAACTGACCATTGCCAACTTCAACATGGAGCGCTTCTTTGACACCGTGAACGATCCGGGTACCAGCGACGTGGCGCTCACCGCCACCGCGTTCGCCAACCGGCTCAACAAGGCATCGCTCGCCATCCGCAACGTGCTGAACATGCCGGACGTTATCGGTATTGAAGAAATGGAAAACCTCAGCACGCTGCAGGCGCTGGCGGCCAAGATCTCGAGCGACGCAATCGCCGCCGGACAGCCCGACCCCAACTACCAGGCCTTCCTGGTGGAAGGCAACGATGTGGGCGGAATTGATACAGCGTTGCTGATCAAGAGCACCATCAACATCATCTCCGTCGAACAGGTAGGCAAAGACGCAACCTTCATCCAGCCGGACGGCGCCACTGCCTTGTTGAACGATCGGCCGCCGCTGGTGCTCACGGCAACGGCTTCCCAGCCGGGATCGGACACCTCCCTGCCCTTCACCATGGTGGTGAACCATCTGCGCTCGCTCTTGAGCATCGATGATCCCGTGGACGGACCGCGCGTGCGCGCCAAACGCGAAGCGCAGGCTGAATTCCTGGCCAGCCTGCTGCAGGCGCACCAGTCCGCCGGCGAAAACGTGGTCAGCGTATGCGATTGCAATGCCTTCGAATTCAGTGATGGATACGTGGATGTGCTGGGTGCGATCCTCGGCCATCCCGCACCGGCAGACCAGGTTGTGCTCGCCAGCCCTGACCTGGTTGATCCTGACTTCACCGACCTGGTCACCACGTTGCCACACGACCAGCAATACACCTATGACTTCAACGGCAGCCACCAGGTTCTCGACCACATTGTTGTGAGCCAAAGCCTGCTGGCCAAACTGAGCCGCTTTGCCATCGCCCGCAACGATGCGGACTTCCCTGAGGCCTTCCGCAACGATCCCAACCGGCCGGAGCGGATTTCCGATCACGACATGCCCGTGGCTTACTTCACTCTGCCGGAGCCCACGCCGCCGGTGCTGGTCCTGCCGGCAAACATTACGGCCGAAGCCACCAGCCCCGCCGGCGCAATCGTGAGTTACACCGCGACGGCGACCGACGCGAAAGACGCTTCAGTAGCGGTCACGTGTACGCCGGCTTCAGGTTCGACTTTCGCGCTGGGCAGCACAACGGTGACCTGCTCGGCTACCAACAGCCGCAACAAGACAGCCACAGATGGCTTCACCGTGACCGTGGTGGATACAACCGCGCCCTTCGTTACCGTCCTGGGCGTGAGCAACGGCGCGACATATACGTTGGGCGCAGTGCCCGCGGCAAGTTGCTCAACAACCGATTCCGCGTCGGGAGTGGCAGCGCAGGCAACCCTCACCATCACCGGAGGAACGTCCAACGGCGTGGGACATTTCACTGCCACTTGCAGCGGCGCGGTAGATAACGCGGGCAACGCAACCCCGCCCGTGCGCGCCGGTTATGACGTGCAGTACGTTTTCACCGGCTTCTTCAGCCCGGTTTCCGGCGGCGCCGATGGAAGGACCTTCAAGTCCGGGTCGAGCATTCCGCTCAAATGGCGGCTGCAGAATGCGCAAGGAGACTACATCACGAGCCTGGCCGCTATCCTTGCAGTCCAGGCTGCTCCTGATCCAACCTGCAGCGTGGGCGGTGAAGGTATCCTCTTTGACGCTGATTCCTCCGGTAACTCCGGACTGCAATTGAATAGCAACACCTTCCAGTTCAACTGGCAGACTACGGGTCTGGCGGCCGGTTGCTACGAAGTGCTTGTGTCACTGGACGACGGCACGCGCAAGACCACGTTCATGACTCTGCGATAAAACTTGGCGGGCGACTGGCTTCTTCAGGCAAGTCGCCCGCAAATTCACGGAAACCCCAGTGTGACAACATGTCTCGCGCTTAGAATAGAGCGCGATGCTCATCCTGGCCGCTGCCCTCTCGCTGCTCATCTGGATCTATCTGGCGGCAGCGCATGGCCGCTTCTGGCAGATCAAACGGTTTACGCCCACGCCCACTACTGCTACAGGACAAGCAAAATCCATCGCCGTGATCGTGCCGGCGCGCAATGAAGCGGAATTCGTCGGGCAATGCATCTCGTCGCTGTTGCTGCAAGAAGGCGGACACCGCATCCGCGTATTCCTGGTGGATGACGGCAGCAGCGACGGAACGGCCGATGTCGCATGCCAGACCGCTGAGGCTGAAGGCAAACCAGAATTGCTCACAGTGCTCCCGGGAAAACCGCTGGCCGCAGGATGGTCAGGAAAGCTCTGGGCCGTGGAGCAGGGCGTGGAGAGCGCGCGGGAGTTGAACCCGGATTTCCTGCTGCTCACGGACGCGGACATCGAACATGGCCCGCGCAGCCTTGCAACCTTGATAACCGTCGCCGAATCCGGCGGGTTTGACGTGGCGTCATTCATGGTCAAGCTTTATTGCCGCAGCCTGGGCGAGCGAGCGCTCATCCCGGCGTTTGTCTATTTCTTTTTTCAGCTTTATCCGCCGGCGTGGATTTCGAGCCCATGGCGCAGCACGGCAGGCGCGGCCGGCGGAAGCATCCTGATCAGGCCTGCGGCTCTGGAGCGTGCAGGCGGCATCGCGGCGGTCCGCAACGAGATCATCGACGACTGCGCGCTGGCGCGGGCGGTAAAACGCAGCGGAGGAAAAGTCTGGCTGGGAACGACGCAGGAAACCAAGAGCATCCGCCCGTATGGAAACTGGAAAGAAGTTGGACGCATGATTTCGCGCAGCGCCTTCAACCAACTCCAGCACTCCACGTGGCTGCTGCTGCTTGCTTTGGCCGGCATGACCATCACTTATCTCCTGCCGCCGGCCCTGACCTTGCTTGGCGGGCGATCGCTGCCGGCGCTCCTGGGCGCTGCGGCATGGGCCACCATGGCATGGACGTTCCTCCCCATTGTGCGCTTTTACCGGCTTAGTCCGCTGTGGTCGCTGGCATTGCCGCTCATCGCCATCTTCTATATGGGGACAACGTTCCACTCCGCCTTCAAGTTCTGGACGGGAAAAGGCGGAGAGTGGAAAGGAAGGGTGCAAGACCCGAGCGGAGTCGGGTGACCGGTTGATCTAAAACCGAGAATCGCCGACATCGCGCTCTGCCGCCCATTCAGAATCTTTCTCTTGCTGCTGTCCGCGGTGTTTCTCCGCGTCTCCGTGCCTCCGCGTTGAATCTTGCGCTTTGGGTGCGTCGGGTATAATGCTTCGCTCACACAAATTTCTGAGGTGCATGAATGCGCAAATCGCTCCTGGCCGTGCTGACTCTTCTGGCGGCCGCCGTCGCAGGCCTGGCCCAATCAGGGCAGAAAACCGAACCCGCAAAACCGGTACCAGCCAGCACAGCAAAAACTGAAGGCGCGGCCAAGCCCGGGGTGAAGACCGCGGAACAGCAGTTCAAGAACATCCAGGCGCTCAAGGGCGTGCCGGCGGACCAGATCATACCCGCCATGCAGTATTTCAACGCGTCCCTGGGCGTGGAGTGCAACTTCTGCCATGTCCGGGAGCAGCAGCAACTGGCTCCGGACAAGGACGACAAGGAAGAGAAGCGCACCGCGCGGCAGATGATCGCGATGACGCAGGCCATCAACCAAAACCATTTCAAAGGGCAGCCCGAGGTAGGCTGCGCCACGTGCCACAGCGGGCTTTCCCGTCCGCGCTCGGCGCCGCCTCTGGTAGAAGAGAAGCCCAAGCCACCGCAATTCAAGACAGCGCGCGGCCAGCAGCTTCCCAGCGTGGAAGAAATCGCGCAGGCTTATGAGAAGGCCATCGGAGGAAAGGAGGCCATCCAGAAGCTTTCGAGCCGCAGCGCCAAAGCGAGCGTCACCACCGCGCAAGGCCAAACGCTGCACATTGAAGCGATGCAAAAGGCGCCCGACAAGGCCTTGAGCGTGGTCACGTTTCCCAACGGCCAGGTCCGCGAGCAAGGGTTTAACGGGGTTTCCGGCTGGACCAAGACCAACCGTGGCGTAAACGAAGCAGGCGGCGAGGAATTGGCTGGACTGAAAATCAGCGCCCGCTTTTTCCGCGACCTGACTCCCGTGGCCGTGCTGGCCAATGCCCGAGTGCTGGGCACGGACGTGGTGGATGGGCACGATTGCTACGTCATTCGCGGGCAGTATCCGGAGACTGATTTCAGCGAGCGGCTCTACTTCGACAAGCAGAGCGGAATGCTGCTACGCCGCGCCACCGTGCAACGCACGCTCTTTGGGCCGCTGGTGGACACCACCGACTTCAGCGATTACAAAGACGTGCAGGGCGTAAAAGTGGCCTTCACCACCAAACGCACCACGGCAGAAAACGTCCTCACGCGAAAGCTGGAGTCCGTGGAATTCAACCAGGTGGTGGACGACGCGAAATTTGCGCGGCCGGTAGTCCAGGGCGGAGCGACCCGGTGAAGTGAACGGCGATCAGTGGACAAGATAGCTGCGCGGCGTTCCGGAGTCTTTTGCTTTGACGGCCCCGGGGTCTTCTTCCTGGGCCTCGTGATCTTGGGAAGGACCTTCAGCTTCTGACTTTTCGACTCTGATTCCCACCGCGGCCAGGATGCGCTCTCGCGGAACGATTTCTGTGCCACTGGCAAGCTGGCGAATACGTTCGATCGCTTCCGGGGACGGCCGGGAAACCGGATCGCGATGGGTCATCGTCCAGATCCACCCGGCCATCGCAATCAGATAGGCAAACTGGCCCATGCCGGCGGCGATGTCCTGCGCCAGATGGTCGTTATAGAGGACCATGGCAAACCCGCGCGCCGAACCCACGGTGAGGTACAGCACAAAAGCAATGGAGATCTCGGCCACCGCGGACTTCCAGCTGATGCCCAGCGCCTTGGCCTGCAAAAGAATCACCCAGAGGATCACGGCCCCGGCCAAAAAGACGGTACGTTCCACCGTGGTCAGGAAGTTGACCACCAGCTTGTGACCATGGCTTGGCACCACAACGGAGAGGGCCACGGCGGTTGAGACCCCGAGCACGGTGAAAAAGCAGAAGCGCGCGACCGTGCGTCCGGGCAGGGCCTCAAAGGGCTCCAGGACTTTTACCAGGATTTCCAGCAAGACAAAACTGAGCAGCAGAGCTTCCAGGAAGTCCCCAACATAGTAGGTGAACTCGTAGGCAGTTTCATTGCCGAAGAGGTACACCGGCAGGAACGCCAGGTTCTGGGCGGCCATGAAGAACAAGTAATAGCTGAAAGCCTTCCAGTGGGGGCGGAAGCCCTTTTTCACAATCGCCCAGCAGGTGCCGAACGCAAACAACACATCGACAAACCACAGCACGTAAATACCGAGCGAAAGGCCCTTCATAACTCCCTTTTACTCATCTGCACGGAGCATGCCCATTCATCGTGCACGGAGAATGTGCGTTGCTGCCCGGCCTCGGCGGCGGCAACGCGCCGGCGTCACCGCTGGGCGGGTGCGACAGAGCTGCTAAGAGTACCGCAATTATCGAGAAAACGCTAAGTGACATGGTGGAGAACCATCCTTTTCCCTGCCTCTGATTCACTGTCTTCTGGGCAGAACGAGGCTAACCCTTTAAAACCAGGCCGTTAGCCTTGCTGGGATTATTTCGTCCGACCTGGGCCCTAGGCCATATCCCCTAAGTACAGTGTCGCCGGTACTCTTTTTTGCCTGGGAGTGCGAATGGAGGTTTTCCTGGCCGCCGGGAACAGGTAGGGCTCGCCATCCATGCGTCGGGCAAAACAACCACTAACTGATTAATTTTCAGCAGTTTACGCTTGACCTGTCCAGCCTTGGAGGGTCGCCGAGCACCCGTTCTTCAACTTGATCGTTTTTTCGCCAGATGGGCCTCTTCCGTCATGGACTGAAGGGCCAGCCGGGTTTCGTTGACCACGAACACGCAGCCTATGACCAGCGCGATGAATCCGGCGGCGCCGGAGGCGAAGCTGATCCAGGCGATGGCCCGAAAAGGCAGATGGTATTCCGATGCCGTCAGGCTCGCGCCCAAAACGGCCACCAGGCTGGCAGCGGCAAAGAAACCGATGGCCGCGTAAAAGGCCCGCATTGCCCGCAGCAGGAGAGTGCCGCGCTTTTCCAGCCGGTCCAGATGCGGCACCCAAAGATGTGGCTTGTCATCTTTGCCGGCGCTGGCTTCCATCTCCCGGGCAATCACGCGCGTGCGGTCAACCACCCGCGCCAGGCGGTTGCCGGTGCCGAGCGTCAGAACCGAAGAGGCGTTGGTAAAAACCGCCGGGGCCGCGATCAGCGTGAGCACGGCAAAGGGGCTTTCAGTAACGGGCACGAGCATGCGTAACAGTATGCAGCCACAAGCCGGGAAAGTGAACCACTGACGTTTATCGCCAGTACTTCCCCAGGTTGGCAAAGATGGCGGCGTAGATGCGAATGCCATCGAGCAGGTATTCCACGCGGATGTTTTCGTTGGCCGCATGTTGGTTGTTGTCGTAGTTGGCGATGGGAAGCAGGATCACCGGGGCCTTGAACTGCTTTTCAAACAGGAATGAGGGCGTGCTGCCGCCGAGCGTGGGCATCACCAGCAAGCGATCTCCGGTGGCCTTTTTCTGCGCCGCGATGAATGCCTGCGAAACCGGCGCGTCAATCGCGGTCCTTTGCGGCGGATAGCCCGGCCCCCAGGTCACCTGCAACAGGCGCGGATGCTCCAGGCGCTCCGTGGGCGCCGGCGGCTGATGCACGATGAAATACCCCAGCTGCCGCAGATAGTTTTCCACCTGCTCGCGGACAATTTCCGGCGTCTGGTCCGGGACCATGCGGAAGTCGATGTACGCGGTGGCGGAAACCGGAATCGCATTCGCGGGATTCGGCCCGGAGCCGCCGCCTTCAATGCGGTCAAGATTGATCGAAGGCTTCATGATCTCTTCCGGCAACGTCCCTTGGCCTTCCCGCCGGCCCAGAGCGAATTCTTCTTTCAGTTGCGCATCCAGGTTAGGAAGGTTCCTGAGCGCGTTCTTCTCAGCCTGAGTGAGCGGACGCACCGGATCATAGAAGTGCGGAATCGTGATCTCGCCATTCGCGCTGCGCATTCCGGCGATGAGGTGCGCCAACTCAACGATCGGGTTGGGCGCCCAGTTTCCGTAGTGGCCGCTGTGCAGAGCGCGGTTGGGACCAAAGGCGGTGATCTGTGCCGTGACCACCCCGCGACTGCCGAACACCAGCACGGGCTGGCCGTTCTGGTACGTGGGGCCGTCACAGATCACCCACAGATCGGATTGCAGGCGGTCCGCATACTTGCTCAGGATCTCGCCCAGATGCGGCGATCCTGCTTCTTCTTCACCTTCAAAAAAGAATTTGAGATTGATGGAGGGCTCTTGCTGCGCAGCTTTGAGCGCGTCCAGCGCCGTGAGCAGGCCGATGATGGCGGCCTTGTCGTCGCTGGCGGAGCGGGCGTAAATGCGCGCATCGAACGGACTGCCCTTTTCGTCGTGCGCTACCAGCAGCGGCTTCCACGGGTCTTGTTTCCAGTCTGACCGCTGCACCGGCTGTCCGTCATAGTGCGCGTAAAAAGTCACGGTGCGTCTGCCAGCCACGGCGGGCGTTTCCGCATAGACCACGGGAGGAGAATTGCGCAGCTCCAGAAGCTGCGTCTTCAGTCCGCGCTTTTCCAGCATCCGGACCAGCTCCTGGGCGTTGACGCGAACGTTCTCCGAGTCGCTGGCGACGTTCGGGATGGCCAGAAAGTGCGAGAACTCGTTCAGGATGGCCGTGACGTGAGCTTGATCAAGAATGTAGTCAGCGACCGGGTCTTTCAGATCGGCCGGCGCTTTCTTCTGGCCATGCAACACGTTGGCGGAAACGAGCAGGAGAAGGCTCGAAATCACGGTGAACCCGCGCTTTGTCACTTTACCTCCGCGGTGGAGCCGGGTACTTTTTGCCAGGGCTCAAATCTCCCGCCCAGGCAGCCGTGCAGGAACTCTTCCGTACGTCCATCGAAGTCCATCACATTTTCCGGCCGGCCAAAGCCGTGGCCTTCGTCAGGATAGACCACAAAGGTGACTTTGCCGCCGTTGCCCCGGATGGTTTCAACGATCTTCTCCGATTGCGTGATCTTCACGCGGGGATCGTTGGCGCCGTGCCCGATCAGCAGCGGCACGCGGATCTTATCGGCGTGATAAAGCGGAGAGAGTGACTGGTTGAGCGCGGCGTCATTGCTCACGTCGCCGATGCGGCGCAGCCAGCGTTTCTTGACCGGCTTCCAGTAATCAGGAATGGAGCTCATGAGCGTGGCCAGGTCGGAAGGGCCGACGACGTCCACGCCGCAAGCGTAGAGATCGGGATGGAGAGTGAGCGCGCGCAACGTGGAATAGCCGCCGAAAGAAGCGCCCATAATGCCCACGCGCTTGCGCTCGGCGATGCCTTCGCGGATGGCCCACTGCGCGGCGTCCGTGATGTCGTCATCGGTCAGCGTGCCGATGCGTCCGTTGGCCGCGTTCATGGTTGGCTCGTTGATGGTGGAGGCGCGATAGTTCACTTGCAAAACCGCGTAGCCGCGATTCGCCAGTAGTTGTCCCTGGGGATCGAAGCCCCATTCGTCGCGCGCCCAAGGTCCGCCGTGCACCAGCATGATCAGCGGCAGGTCCTTGGCCGGGCCCCACGGCGGCAAGGTCAAATAGCTCACAAGCTTGAAGCCGTCGCGCGCCGGTATGATGATCGGTTTCTGCTCGGCCAACGGATACTGCTTGAGCCGCGGACGGTCCTCAAAGATGAGTTGGGCTTTGCGGCTCTTGCGGTCGTAGAGGTAGAACGCAGCCGGCGTTTTGTCCGCGAAGTACCACACCACCCACTTGCTGCCGGCAAGGTCCTGGCTGCCGATGAAGAACGCGCCGGTACCGAGCGCAGCGAGGTATTTGAAATCGGCCGCCACGTCCTGATCAATCACGCGCCACTCAGGCTTCAAGTAGTTGAAAGCCGCGGCCTGCACGTGTTGGTCCAGCGGGTGACGCAGCACAAGGAAATGGCTGGCAAACACCTGCCATGGATCGGCCGTGGGATCGGCGGCGAGCTCGCGCAGGACTTTCCCGTTCGCGACATCGAGCTCCAGCAGCCTGACCGTGGGCGAACCCTTGCTTGACCCGACCACGAGCTTCTTTCCGCCATCCGTGAAGCCAACCACAATGTTGCCGCCGTTGACCTGACCCAGGAATGGCGCCTCCTCGAAGGGGATCTTCAGCAGCTCGCGCCAGGGGGCCTTTTGTGTGTCGCGCCCGCGCACCACGGTTTCAAGGTTGTCGTTGAACGCCGTGGCGGCGCGGATGACCAGATTGGAGTCGGCGGTCCAGCCGATCACGTCGCCTGGGTTCTGCGTGTCCAGGACCGTGGCGCCGGTTTCAAGATTCACGCGATAGATATCGAAAAGCCGCGGGTCGCGCAGGTTCAGCCCAACCAGGATTTCCCCAGGCTTGGCGGGTGCGAGCAACAACTGCTCCGCCCGCACGCCCAGGAACGGCGTCAGGTCGCGGACCGCGTTGCTCTTGAGATCGATGGAATAAAGGTGGTCATCTTCATTGCCGTTTTCGTCGGAATGGTAGAGGATGTGGGCGCTGTCATAAGCCCACTCATACCCGTAAATGCCGCGCTGCGCCGCGCGTGAAACCATGTGCTTGGCGTGCGTCGCCGGGTCCTCAATCCAGATGTTGGCCACGCCCTTCTCTGAGGGCGCGATATAAGCAAGCATCTTGCCGTCCGGCGAGATGGTGAGCAGGTCGTGCTCCGGGGCCGCGTCCAACACCTGGCGCGGGACCAGCGGGGGAACGGTCTCCTGGGAAAAGCAGGGCCTTGAGGCTCCCGCAAACAGCAGCAACAACAAAATCTTTTGGGCGCGGGCGCGACAGTTTGCCATGGCGTGGGTCTAATTCCCCTGGGGGAGTATACGCTGCGTGGGCAACCAGCGTTAGACAGCACTCAAGGACAATCGTTATCCTTAACTTTTTGACGATGAACGCCAATTCCATCCGTCTGGTCACCTTCGATTGCTACGGCACTCTCATCGACTGGGAAACCGGCATGCTCAGGTCGCTGCGGCCTCTCTTCTCCAATCACGGCCACCGCGCCAGCGACCTTCAGCTTCTGGAGCTCTACGGCGAGGTGGAAGCCGAGGTCGAGTCCGGCGCGTATATCGAGTACCGCCAGGTCCTGGGACGGACAGTGCAGGAGATGGGGCGGCGGCTGAACCGCCAGGTCTCCCGCGAGCAGGGCCAGCAGTTTGCCCAGTCCTTGACCGAGTGGGAACCGTTCCCGGACACGGTCCCTGCGCTCAATAGGCTGGCACGGCGCTTCAAGCTGGGCATCATCTCGAATGTAGATGACGACCTTTTCGCTGCCACTCAGAAAAAACTGCAGACGCCCTTCGAGTTGATCGTGACGGCGCAACAGGTTAAAAGCTACAAGCCGTCACTCAGAAACTTCCAGGAGGCGCTGCGGCGCTGCGGGCTGAAAACAGAGGAAGTCCTGCACGCCGGGCAGAGCGTGTACCACGATATCGTGCCGGCCAGCTTCCTGGGGATCGCCAACGTCTGGGTGAACCGGCCTTCGCTTCGTCCCGGCTCGGGCGCGGCCAAACCGGCCCAGGCCCAGCCCTCAGCGGAGGTCAAGAACCTGGCGGAGCTGGCGGATTTGCTCGGCTGCTGAAATCCACGTACTGAAGAAAGGCTTGCATCTTGTATGCATCGTGTTACGATATTGACCCAGCAATGACCCAACCAATCCCAGCAGCCGCTCCACATCCGTAAAAAACTGCAGGTCGCTCGTGGAAGGGGTTTTTGCGCTGCAAATATATCGTATTACGATATATTTAATGAAAAATAATTGTGCGCGTATTGCACTCCACAAATGAGGTGTGAAACATGGCCGCCTTTTCTTTTCTTGATCGCAGCCACTCTGTGGCGCCTCCTGGATTCAACCGCTGGCTTGTTCCCACGGCCGCTCTTTCCATTCACCTGGCCATTGGGCAGGCTTATGCCTTCAGTGTTTTCAAGAAGCCCCTCAACTACCTGCTTCAGGTCGCCGGCTCGGGCGGAGGCCTCAAAGCCCTGCCCGGTGTGGACAGTCCGAACCTGGCAGACTGGAAATTCACCGCACTGGGATGGATCTTCAGTCTGGCCATCGTTTTTCTTGGCTTGTCAGCCGCGGTGTTCGGGAAATGGCTGGAAAGAGTGGGGCCACGCATGGCGATGTTCGCTTCCGCCATCTGCTTCGCCAGCGGGTTTTTCGTTTCCGCACTAGGCGTCCACATCCATCAGTTGTGGCTGCTCTATCTTGGCTACGGCGTGATTGGCGGGACCGGGCTTGGACTGGGCTATATCTCGCCCGTTTCCACCCTCATCCGGTGGTTTCCCGACCGCCCTGGCATGGCGACGGGCATGGCCATCATGGGATTCGGTGGTGGAGCGCTGATTGGAGCTCCGCTGGCCACCAATCTGATGGCGGCGTTCCGCACCGAACATGATCTTGGCGTGGAGAAAACTTTTCTGGTCATGGGCGCGATCTACTTCGTCGCCATGATGTTCGGCGTTTTTACCGTACGCATACCACAGCCGGGATGGAAGCCCGAAGGCTGGAATCCTCCAGTGAAACCGAAGGCCCTGGTAACAACCAACAACGTTGAGGTCAACAAGGCCTTTAGCACGCCGCAGTTCTGGCTGTTGTGGATTGTGTTGTGCATGAACGTTACCGCCGGCATCGGGATCCTGGAGCAGGCTTCACCCATGATTCAAGAGCTGTTCAAAGGCAGAATCACGGCGGTTGCCGCCGGCGGGTTCGTTGCCCTGCTCAGCTTGTTCAACATGGGCGGCCGGTTTATATGGTCTTCCGTCTCTGATTACATCGGACGCAAGAACACTTACTACGCGTTCTTTGTCCTGGGCTGCATGTTGTATTACCTGGCTCCACGCACCGGAGCCAGCGGATTGAACAGCGTTCCTCTCTTCGTGGCCACTGCGGCCGTGATCCTGAGCATGTACGGCGGCGGATTTGCCACGGTACCCGCCTACTTGCGTGACCTGTTTGGGACCATGGAGGTGGGCGCGATTCACGGCCGCTTGCTCACCGCGTGGTCGGCCGCAGGCATTCTGGGTCCGGTGCTCGTGAACTACATACGCGAGTATGAAAAGAACCAGGGTGTGCCTTTGACCGATGCCTACTCCACCGTGCTCTACGTGATGGTGGCGTTGCTGATCGTCGGGCTGATTGCTAACTCGCTGGTGCGCCCGGTGAATCCGAAGTACTGGCACAAAGCCGAGACGATCTCCTTGTCCCCGGCAAACCTGGCAACCGAATAAGCGCTAAAGGAGCTTATGATGGCACAAGTAAAGAAGACACCGGCAATTCTGGTTTTGTTGGCCTGGTTGTTTGTTGGAGTTCCCTGGGGATGGGGCGTTGCGCAGCTTTGGAAAAACGCACAGAAGCTGTTTCAGTCTCCACCGCCGGTGACTGCTCCAACCAGCAAGTAGCGGCTTAGGTCTTTCTTGACGGCGGTTGCCAACGCTCTGGGTACAGGGCATGGTTCTGGTCCCTGTACCCAGTACGAGCTCCCTGTTAAAAGTGCTACGATTTGTTTTAACAGCAATTTTGGGGACATTTATGCCTGTTCCAAGAAAAGCACGTCTGACCCAGCCCTTGCTGCGCGAAAACGGCGGACATCGCCCTGCCACATGGGACGAAGCACTAAACCGTGTGACCCAGGCATTTCGTAACTCCATCGCCACGCGCGATCCGCGCAACTTCGGTATGTTCAGTTGTTCCAAGACCACCAACGAGCTCAATTACATCGCGCAGAAGTTCGTGCGCTCCGTGATGGGGACGAACAACATCGATAGCTGCAACCGGACTTGACACGCCCCCAGCGTCGTCGGTCTGGCGACGGTTTTCGGAGCGGGCGGAGGCACCAGTTCCTATCGTGAGGCGGAAGACGCGGACGTAATACTGCTGTGGGGTTCGAACGCGCGGGAGACGCATCCGATCTTCTTCCACCATGTGCTGAAAGGCGTGCACAACGGGGCAAGATTGTTTGCAGTGGACCCGCGGCGCACCAGTTCCGCGCAGTGGGCCGAGCTGTGGCTGGGCCTGGACGTGGGTTCGGACATCTCACTGGCCAACGCCATGGGGCGCGAAATCATCGCGGCCGGGCTGCACAACCAGAAGTTCATCGAGCACGCCGCCAGCGGGTTTGAAGCCTATCGCGCGCATGTGGAGAAGTACACGCTGGGGCGCGCGGAGCGCGAAACCGGCGTGCCTGCGGCGGCCATCCGGGAAGTGGCGCATGCTTACGCACGCGCCGGGCGGGCGCAGCTTTGCTGGACCCTGGGCATCACCGAGCACCACAATGCGGTGGACAACGTGCTTGCGCTGATCAATCTGGCGCTGCTCACCGGACACGTGGGCCGCTACGGCAGCGGCGTGTGTCCCTTGCGCGGGCAAAACAACGTGCAAGGCGGCGGAGACATGGGCGCCATCCCTGACCGCTTCCCCGGCTTTCAGCACGTTGAGAATGATGAAATCCGCGCCAAGTTCGAGCAGGCGTATGGCATGAAGCTCCCGCCCAAGAAGGGCTGGCACATCAGCGGCATGCTGGACGCCATGGAGCGCGGCGAGCTCACCACCCTCTATGTGCTGGGTGAAAATCCCGCCGATTCTGAAGCTGATCGCCATCGCGCGCTGAAGCTGCTGGGAGGCCTCGAGTTCCTGGTGGTCCAGGACCTGTTCTATACAAAGACCGCAGAATTTGCGGACGTGGTGCTGCCCGGCTCCGCCGGTTGGTGCGAAAGCGAAGGCACAGTGACTTCCAGCGAACGGCGTGTTCAGCGCGTGCGCCAGGCGGTGCCGCTTCCCGAAGGCGTACGCGACGATACGGAGATCCTCTTTGAGCTGGCGCGCCGCCTGGGTCACAATTGGGGCACGCCGAATGCAGAGAACATCTGGAACGAGCTGCGCAAGCTGAGTCCCATGAATGCGGGCATGAGTTACGCGCGCCTGGAGAGGCTCGGCGGAATCCAGTGGCCGTGCTATGACGAACGGCATCCCGGAGAAATGTATCTGCATGGCCGGCTGTGGAGCGATCCGCTGATCGGGCCGCGCGCGCCTTTCAGCGTCGTGGAGTTTGAGCCGCCCGTGGACCAGCTTGATGCCGAGTATCCCATTCGCCTGACCACCGGGCGCCGTCTGGATTCTTTCAATACAGGCGTGCAGACGGGACGTTATCCTTCTCCATTGCGTCGCGATGAAGCGCTTGATGTCTCACCCGAAGACGGCCGCCAATACAACTTGCGTGAAGGTGAGAAAGTTCGCGTGAGTTCGCGCCGGGGAACGGTGATCGCGCCGGTGAGGTTCGATCCAGGACTGCGGCCAGGGTTGGCTTTTCTCAGCACCCATTTTCACGACCAGGTGGCAACCAACGACCTCACCATCGATGCGGTGGACCCCAAGTCCGGCACTTCAGAGTTCAAGGCCACCGCCATCCGCATCGAGAAATGCAAGGAGAATTGATTGGACCTTCACCTGACCCAGGCGCGAGCAACAACCGAAGAGCAGGCCGCCGTTGATTCCGTACTGGGCCCGCCGCAGTCAGGATGGGAGGGCGGAGAGCGCCAGACGGAACGCGATACCCGCGTGGCGCACGGCGGAAACCAAAAGGCACAAGCGCAGCGGCATGAGCTGTTGCCGGTGTTGCACGCCATCCACAATCGCATTGGCTGGCTCAGCCAGGGCGCACTGAACTACACGGCCCTGCGTTTGGACATTGCGCCTGCGGAAGTTTATGGCGTGGCGTCCTTCTATGGGATGTTTTCGCTCGAGCCGCGTCCGCCCGTGGTGGCCCATGTGTGCGACGACATTGCCTGCATCACGCGCGGAGCAGAAGCGTTGTGCTCGAATTTAGAGAAGCAACTTGGTCCCGCAGGCAAGCCTTGCATGGGAGGCAAAGCCACATGGCTGCGCAGCGCCTGCCTGGGCCTGTGCGAGCGCGCTCCCGCTGCGCTGGTGACAAAGTCAGGCGTCCAGCCGCAAGAGCGCGTGCAGTCGCCGGCCACACCGGAAAGCATTCTATCTTTGATGAACGCTGCTGTCGCCGATCGCCTGCCTGCCGGGCCGGACATTTTCAACACGCAGCTTTCCGCGCCTCAAGCTGCAAAGCCAGGCGAGCGGTTGCGCCTTCTGCGCCGCGTGGGGAAGCCCGAAGCAGTCAGCCTGGAAGGTTATCAGCGCAATAGCGGCTACCAGGCCTTGCAGAAGGCTTTCGATCTGGGACCTGAAGGTGTAATTCGCGAAGTTGCGGCTTCACGGCTTTTGGGACGCGGTGGAGCGGCTTTCCCTACAGCAAAAAAATGGGAAGCGTTGCATCTTCAGCGCAATCTGCTCGCGCAGAATTCTCGCCGTAAGCATTACGTGATCTGCAACGCCGACGAATCAGAACCCGGAACGTTCAAAGACCGCATCATCATGGAAGGCGATCCCTTTGCCGTGGTGGAGGGGATGACGATCGCGGCTCTGGCCTCTGGCGCGGAACAGGGTTACATCTATCTGCGCGGCGAATACCCATTTGCGGCGGAGAGGATCGCGCACGCAATTGACTCGGCGCGCAAAGCCGGATTGCTGGGCGAAAACATCATGGGCCGCGGCTTGCGTTTTGAGATTGAGCTGCGCCGCGGCGCCGGCGCCTACATCTGCGGCGAGGAAACAGCGCTCTTCAACTCGATTGAAGGCTATCGTGGAGAGCCGCGGAACAAGCCGCCCTTTCCCACGCAAGCCGGGCTCTTCCGCCAGCCCACCGCAGTCAACAACGTGGAGACGCTGATCAACGTGCCCGGCATCATTCTTGAAGGCGGCGCGGCGTACGCGCGCACAGGCACGGAGCAGTCCGCCGGGCCAAGGTTGTTTTGCTTGTGCGGGCACGTCGCCCGCCCCGGCGTTTATGAAGTGTCGATGGGAACAACGTTGCGCAGTCTGATCGACCTGGCTGGCGGCGTGGCGGGCAACGGCAAGCTGCAGGCAATCTTGCTGGGCGGAGCGGCGGGCACGTTCGTCGCGCCGCAGGAACTCGATACGCCGCTCACCTTTGAAGGCACTCGGGCCGTCGGGGCCACTCTTGGCTCGGGCGTGGTGATGCTGTTTGACGACAGCGTGGACCTCAAACGAATCCTGCTGCGCATCGCCGCATTCTTCCGCCATGAGACTTGTGGCCAATGCGTGCCCTGCCGCGTAGGAGTTGTGCGCCAGCAGGAAGCGCTGGAGCGACTGGCCCAGGGCCGGCTGGTCGGTTCCGCGAAAGAAGAGATCAACCTGCTGCGCGAGATGGGCCAGGCCATGCGCGACGCTTCCATCTGCGGCCTGGGACAGACGGCTTCCAGCGCGCTCGAATCCGCGCTGAAGCGATGGAGTTTGTTTTCATGAAGACTACACTGAATTCCGCCCCGGCCGAAGCCGCCTTGGCGCCAACCCCGCTGGTCCCGGTGCCGCGCGGGCCGGTGCCGCAAGCGCCACCAGCGCGCGAACGGCGCATGATCGAAATCAAAATTGACGGAAAGACGGTCTCCGTTCCCGAGGGCTCCACCATCCTGGATGCGGCGCGCAAGCTGGGCATCGATACGCCAACGCTCTGTTACCTCGAGAGCCTAACTCCGGTCAACGTTTGCCGCGTGTGCGTTGTGGAATTGGAAGGTTCGCGCACGCTGGTGCCGGCCTGCTCGCGCAAGGTTGAGCCGAACATGAACATCCAGACGGATTCCGAGCGTGTACGTTTGAGCCGCCGCACGGTGTTGGAGTTTCTGGCTTCTTCCGTGGACGTCTCCACCACACCCGCATTCCAGGGTTACATGGAGCGTTACGGCGCGCGTCCGCAGCGTTTTGGCCCCGCGCCCGCAACCGTGAAACAGCCGGTCAAAGTGGACAACGATCTCTACGTGCGCGACTACTCGAAGTGCATTCTTTGCTACAAGTGCGTGGAGGCTTGCGGCGTGGACGCGCAGAACACCTTCGCCATCGCCGTTGCGGGACGCGGATTCTCCGCGCACATCGCCACCGAGTTTGATGTTCCCCTGCCTGAGTCGGCGTGCGTCTATTGCGGAAACTGCATCGGCGTGTGTCCCACCGGCGCGCTGATGTTCAAGAGCGAACATGACATGCGCCAGGCGGGCACATGGGACGAAACGCGCCAAGCGCAGACCACCACCATCTGTCCCTACTGCGGCGTGGGCTGCAACCTCACCGTGCACGAGCAGGCGGGCAAGATCGTGAAGGTAACGTCACCACTTGACCATGACGTCACCCACGGCAACCTGTGCATCAAAGGCCGCTTCGGCTGGCAGTTCGTACAGATCGAGCCGGAAGAAAAAGGACCGGCGAAGTAGTCGCGCTGCGGTAGTGGTACAGTTCGGCTATACCACTAGCAGCGCTCATCTCATTGAACGCCGGCTTGCTGCCGGTCGGCCGCATTCAACATGTACACGGTCTGGTCTGAGGTCAGCACCAGCAGCTCGCCGCTGGAAGCAAATTCCGCGTGGATCAGCCGCGCCGGGAACGTAAACTTGGCCAACGATTTGAGCGTGGCAGTGTCATAAAGCTCGCACTCACCCCTGGCGTTCTCCACCAGCATCTTGTCTCCTGCGGCGGAGATTGCCTGGACCTTGCCCAGCACCTTGCCCTTCTGCTCGCCGGACTTCATCGAGTAGACCTGTGTGCGGTTTTGCGAATCGTAAACCAGTACGGTATCGCCGGCGGCAACGGCGTCGTGCAGGACGAAAGAAACTTCGCCGGTAGGCACCAGCACCGCGCCCTGCGTCTTGCCGGTGGCGGGGTCAAGCACCTGCACCAGGTTGGCGAAGCGTTTCTCCGGCATCGTGCTGTACCGCTGGTTCAGGACGGGATCGTTCTTGGCTTCAGCTTTCACCGCATCGTAAGAGTCATAGATCAGCGTGAGCGTGTTGCCCGCCGAGGAATAAAAGAACGTTGGCGGGATGAAGACGAATTCATGCTTCCACACCAGCTGATTGGTGCGGACCTCGCGCGCCTCAACGTTATAGCGTCCTTTGTGTTCTTCCGGCAGGCTGATCAGCAGGTTACCGGTCTGAAACAAGTAGGCGTGGCGCCGGGGATCTTTCTTGGCGCTGACGGGCACTTCGATTTCGTAGAGGTCCTCCCTGGTCTTGTTGGAAGGATCGAGCCGCACGGCTTTGGGCTTGTCTTCAAACTTGTAAGAAGTGGCGAAGACCTGTCCGTGGTCAAAGAAGCCGCCGGTAAAATGTTCCGTGTCCAGCGCGCGCTGTCCGGTCTCAGTGTTCCAAACACCGCCGCTGGTTCGTCCGGAGGCCGCCAGCCATTTCCCGTCGGCGGAAAAAGATGAAGCTTCCAGCCGCGGCAACGGGCTGAAAGGAAGCTGCACGCTGGCCAGCGGCTTCTTTTCCGCCATGCTGTAAAAAGTAACGCGGCCGCCCACATCTTCCGCCGCGATGGTGCGGTCATAGATGGCCAGGGCCGGCGCCCGGTATCCGAGAGCAAGCCTCTTCTGTTCAAGATCAATCGCCGCAATAGGATGCATGGCCGCCGGCGTCACCAGCACGTAGGGTCCTTTTACCGGCGCGATCATTTTGCCCCGGAGTTGAAAGCCGTTGACCTCCAGCGGAAACTCCTGAATGAGTTCGCCGGAGGGAAAGCGAACCAGGGCTGAGCGGTTGGGATGATCAGGATTGTAGCCCGCGATGCGGTCCGCACCCAGAAAAACGAAGCTGGTACATACGATCTGCTTGATGCTGCCGGGCAACGAGATCTCGCGCTTGCTCTCCAGATCATAGGCAACGGCAAGGCCGGGAACTTCAATGTAGCGGTTCTTTTCCGGCTCAAGCGTGGTGGACTCATTGGCGCCCAGGACGAAGTAGCGGCTGTCCGGAGAGAACTGAGCGGTAAAGCGTGGCAAGCGAATCCCGAACCCTCCTGCGACGGGGCCGAAATGCAATTCCATCCTGGCTCTTACCTCGCGGGAGTACAGCACCTTGCTTGTAGCCACGTCGAGCAGTTCCAGTTCAAAGTCATCTTTATGGGTGCGCACGCAGGCCAGGACTTCTCCTGAAGGAGCAAGGGCCGTTTCGAGACAGCGGCCTGCGGTGGTGACCTGGCGCACCCACTGGCGTTGATGCGTTTCCACGTCCCACTTCTCGACCCGCAGCTCATTGTCATAGAAGATGAGCGCTCGCGAGTCGGCGGAGAAGATGCCCCACTTGGCGTCCAACGCGTCAACGCGGAATACGTTGGCCAACGGCTCGCGGCGTAACACAAAGATGCTGCTTTCGTCCTGGGCCAGCAGGTACTTGCCGTCCGGGCTGAACTGGATGTAACCGAGGCTTCCCCGCAACGGCGGCTGCAGCCTAGTTTTTCGCATCAGGCCGGCCACCTGCTCGCGGGCAACGGCGCGTCCGGCTTCCGCCACGGCCTTTTGCCAGCGGGCAAAATGCTCTGCAGAGTCAGCCGCTGGCGCCGCCACGCAAGATGGCGGCAGCGGCTGCGCCTTCCCAATCAGCTCGCGCAGACGTTTGGAGTTGGCGCTGGTGGTGCCGAAGAAATCAGTAAAGAAGTTTCCGGTTTTGCCTTTGAGTTGGACCAGGCGGTCAAAAAAGTCGGCGAAGCGCACGGGCTGGTAGCCGGCGCGCGCCATGGCGTAAAGGCCGATGCGGTCGGCGATCTGCTGCTCGTCTTCTTCACGGTCTTCGTCGCGAAAGATGTGCTTTTTCGCCTGGATGTCCACCAGTTGGTTCCACTTGTCAAAGATGTCCTTGCGGTCGCCCACCTCAGTCACGCCCAGCCCTTTGCGAAACATGCGCGTAACATCAAGGCCGATCTGGTGCGTGATCACGTGTCCGATCTCATGGCCAAGCAGCCCGGCGAATTCGTCCTCGTTCTGGATGAAGGCGATGAGCTGGCGCGCGATATAAATGCGGCTGCCGCCCAGGCTGAACGCGTTGTTGATGGGGGCATCAATGATGAAAAACTTGTAGTCGCGGCCGGTGGGTGGAAGCACCGCCAGCATGCGCTCGCCCATCTTCTGCAGATAGTCGCCTTCCGGGTCTTCGATGGTGTTATAGGACTTGACCACCTGCGCATCCAGGATCTCGCCCAGCCATGCCTCCTGCTGCTCGTTGAACATGTTGCGGTCGCGCGCCAGCTTGGGAAACGTGGGCGCGGCGCAAGCATCGCTGCTGTTGCCGCTGGTCTGGCTGAAGACGGGAAGCACGATAGCGATTGCCGCGAGAATCAGTAGAAAGCGAAAGGTAAGACGCATAAGATTTTCCTGCAATTCGAGAGCTGCTGGATAAAGTTTAAGCGGGTGTATTTATGGCTGTCTAGTGCGCAACCCTGAAGAGAGAGAGCTCTTATAGCTTAGCGTTGCTTATGGGTGAAATGTTTCTTACCTTCGGCGTAGGGTGAAACTATCTGCCCATTGCCATGAAGCTTGTACTTATAGGTAAGCAGTCCTTCCAGCCCTACGGGGCCGCGGGCGTGGAGCTTGCTGTTGCTGATGCCGACCTCGGCGCCCAGGCCGTAGCGGAAACCATCGGCAAAGCGCGTGGATGCGTTGTGGAAGACACCGGCTGCGTCCACATCATCCAGGAACTGCTGCGCCGCCGCGGGATCTTCCGTGATGATGCACTCGGTGTGGCGCGAGCCGTACCGTTCAATGTGCTCGATGGCCTCTTCCAGGCCGGACACTACCTTCACCGTGATCTTTAAGTCGGAGTATTCGGTGCTCCAATCTTCTTCCGTGGCGGGAACAAGCTTGCAACCGGGACAAAGCGCCAGCGTGCGCACGCAGCCGCGGACTTCGACACCGGCGGACTCGAGAGCCGCAATTACAGCAGGAAGAAAACGTCCCGCTAACTCCTGATGCACCAGAAGTTTTTCCACCGAGTTGCACGCCGCGGGATACTGCGTCTTGGAATCCACCACCACGGCCCGCGCCTTGTCCAGATCGGCAGCGCGGTCGACATAGATGTGGCAGATGCCGCTGCCGTGGCCCAGCACGGGAATTTTGCTGTGGCGAAAGATAAAATTAACGAATTCCGTAGAGCCGCGCGCGACCACCAGGTCAATTTCGCGTTCCATCGAAAGCACCTGCATGACTTCCGCACGGTCTTCGAGCATACAGATTGCTTGGGCGAGCGCCGGCGAGGCGGCAGCCAGCGCTTCACGCCAGATTTCAACCAGCACGCGATTGCTGTTGCGTGCTTCGGCCCCGCCTTTGAGCACCAGGCCGTTTCCGGTCTTGATCGCCAGCGATCCGACCTGGGGCACGGCATCGGGCCGCGATTCAAAGATCACGGCGATCACGCCCAAAGGGCAAGGAACTTTTTCCAGCACCAGGCTGTCATCGAGTTCGGTAACGGCCGGCGCTTTGGCCAGGGGGTCGGGCAGGCGGGCCACGTCGCGCACGCGCGCAGCCATCTCGCTCACGCCCGCGGCGGAAGTCTTGAGCCGCTTGAACAAAGCTTGTGAGCCGGCGCCGTTTCCGGCAGCCGCGGTGAAGGCTTCGCAATCAGCCTGGTTGGCGGAAAGAATCTCCTGGCTGCGCGCCTCGATCAGATCGGCCGCCGCAAGCAGGATCCGGTTGCGCTCGTCGCCGGAGAGCGGGGCCAGGGCGCGCGCGGCACGGCGCGTTTGCTGCGCCTCCTCCTGCAAACTTGCCGTCGCGGTTCTGGTTTCAACTCTGGCCATGGGACTCTTTATTCTGACGATAACAAAAAATTCTCGCGGCGAACGAGAATTCCCCGTCGCGGGCCGTCATGCGCCGCCAGCATGCGCGCCAGCTCCTGGCTGCCGCATTCGGCGATGCCGCGGCCCAGCGTCTCGCTCTCCGGGCCTTGCACGGAGATGACCTGCCCGGGCGAAAACTCGCCGTGGCATCCGGTAACGCCGGAGATGAGCAGGCTGGCGTGCCCGTTGCGTAGCGCCGCGCAGGCGTTGGCGTTGATAGTGACCTGGCCGCGCACCGTGGTGGCATAAGCCAGCCAGCGCCGTTTGCCTGCCAGGCGAGACCCGGGGAGAAAGACGGTGCCGGCTTCCGCGCCGCTGAAAATCTCGCGAATCACGGCCGGCTTCTTCCCATCGGCGATCACCACCAGTCCGCCGGCTCGCATGGCGATCTCAGCTGAGTCGAGCTTGGCCGCCATGCCTCCGCGCCCCAGGCCGGATTTTCCGCTGGCTGCCGCGCGCAGGTCCGGCGAAATCTCCGTCACCACGCGCACGATGTTTCCCGCCTCGGCCGGGCGCGCGGGATCGCGCAACAGCCCCTCCACGTTCGAAAGCAGCACCAGCGCGTCGCCATCCAGCTTGCTCAGCACCAGCGCGGCCAGGCGGTCGTTATCGCGAAACACCGCAGGCTGCGCCGTATAAAGGTTGGTGACGGTGTCATTCTCGTTGACCACCGGTACCGCGCCCAGCTTGAGCAGCTTCTCAAACGTCTGGCGCAGGATCTTGTAGCGCTCGAGATCTGTGAAGTCGTCTTCCGTCACCAGCACCTGCGCGGCGGTAAGCCCATGCGGACGGAATGCCAGCACGTAAGCCTGCATCAGCTTGCACTGGCCCACGGCGGCGCACGCGCGGGTGACGCTCGCATCGTGCAGGCGACTGCGGTGTAGCTTGAGTTCCGCCGCACCCAGTGCGATGGCCCCGGAGCTCACCAGCACCACCTGCCGCCCTTCACTGATCAGTGCGGCGATGCCCGCCACCAGTCCGGCCAGATGCTTGTGGTCAAACTCTTGGTTGGCGTCACACACCACGCCGGAACCCAGCTTGATCACGATGCGGCGTGCGCTTTTCAGCAAGGCGCGCGGCTCTCCGGCCTCTGCCTTCTTAGTCATAAAAATTAAAAACCCCCGCTCCTGGAGAGCGGGGGAATGTTTGCTTTTGCCCTTGGATCACCCGCGCCCATTTGGGTCTGCGTTCGCGGCTCGACAGACGCGAAATCAATCAGACCAACCGTGCCACGGCTGGGCCGGGATGACCTCAATGGCTCAGACTATAGCGCGGAACACGCCCCGGCGCAAGCAAGACCTTGCCTTAAATCTTGAAGAAACATTAAGTCAACGGCTTTCTTAGCAAAACTTGTTGCAATCTTTACCCACATCTTGTGTCCGATGAGTGTCATATCTGCGGGTGGGAAAAAACCATGTTCAAGTCCGCAAAAGCGCTTATCACGGCAGCAGCCCTCATGATTGTTTCCGTCTTTGCTCCGGCTCTAAGCTCGCAACAAACCACCCCGGAAAGCCCTCAGCAGAAGAACCAAGCCGCGGCGCCGGTCCCGGCCCAGATTCTGACCGCCAAGAAGGTGTTTATTTCCAACCTTGGCGTGGCCAACGGCGCGCTTAACGGCATTTTCAACGGTACAACCGACCGGGCCTACCAGCAGTTTTATGCCGCAATGCTGACCTGGGGACACTATGAGCTCGTGTCTTCCCCCGCCGAATGTGACCTGGTTTTTGAAATCAATGTCAGGGGCACCGGGGTTGGCAGAAATCTTAAGCTGGTCATCCGCGACCTGAAGACGCGCGTTGTCCTGTGGACGATCATTGAATATGTAGAGGTCGCCTCCCGGCGCTCAAATCTTGATAAGAACTTCGATAAGGCCGTCTTGGCCCTGGTGAATGATGTTGCCAGGCTTGCCGGACTTCCTCCGGCTATTCCTGTCGCAGCCAAGAAAAACAGTGGCGCGGAGACATCGGACTAAACTGATGGTATAGGAAATCCCGACGCTTTTAAGGCTGGTGGCACTCCACCTGCCATCTTTTCCCTACTTGCCTCGCGCAATCCGCTCTATACTGTAAGTGCTATGCAGTCCAAAGCTGACAGTTTTTCTGCTTACCTGGAAGCGATGCAGCGCAGCAAATCTGCCAACCCGCCTTCCAACGGCACGCCGCTTTCTCTATTGAATGCGCTCGCCAATGCAGAAAAAAAGACAATGCCGCTGACAGAGCTGATGAACTCGAGCGGCATGGCGTTTCCCGACTTTGCTGAAGCTCTGAAGACCTTGCGCGACTCCGGCTACCTTACTCTAGGCGGCCCGCCCAGCGCCGAGCTTGTCACCCTGACCAGCCAGGGCGAAGAAGTCAGCCGCCTCGCGCGCAAGTAAGCCGCTATGGAAAGCTCCTGGCTCGACTTTTTCGCGGTAGCAATCCTGGGCGGCCTCGTGGGCGCTGCTGAGCTTGTCTCCCGCTATCGCGACGCGCCCGCCCGCGCTGTCGTAAATGTTCCCGCGGCCATCTACATCGCCTTGAACGTCTGCGCCTCACTGGTCGCGCTGGCCTTGATCCATCTTTATGGATGGAAGTTCGGTCTCACCAGCACCGGAGCGGCGCTGCGCTGGGCGCAGATCGGAGTGGCCGGCACCGGAGCCATGGCCCTGTTCCGCAGCTCGCTGTTCACCATTCACGCCGGCGACCGCGACATCGGCGTGGGCCCCAGCAGCTTTCTCCAGATCTTCCGCGACGCCTCGGACCGCGCCGTGGACCG
>DASVFK010000029.1:0-5785 GCA_036380095.1 Candidatus Angelobacter sp.
ACGGTGTGTAGAGCTTGTCAAACGCCGGTTGAATCTGCGCCAGACCTCCGGACTGGCCATGGCGCAGCAGCGACTCAAGCTGTTGCGGATTGACCAGAGTCGCGCTGCTAATCTCGATGGCGTGGATCTGGCCAGCTAGAGTCGAGAACTGTGACCGCACCTGCCCCACGAAGGCTTTGGCTTGGTTAATGAGCGTTACCGGGACCAGCACCTGCTGCCGGAAGTTGTTCACCGTGGTGTTGAGCGTCTGGATCCCGCCCAGCACGGTTCCAATGCTGTTCTCGAGCGTGCTGGTGATGGTGGTGATGAGCGTGATGATGTCCGCCAAGCCGGCATTGGCCGCCATGGGCATCAGCAGCATCGAACAAACGACAACGATTGCAATAATTCGTTTTCCGGAAAGACTTTTCATTTCGTTGCTCCTCTCATGATTTCTCCGGATACTTCTTCCAGAAGCGGCTCAATGTCGGCCAGGCCAAACGGGAACGCCTGCGCAAGCCTCTGGTAAGCCTCGATAAGCGGCACATCCTGGTGCTGCGCGAGCCACCAGTTCCTGTACATCTTTTCGCGCGCATAAGTCGTGGTAATCCAGTAGTCGACCGGCGTGGGCACCATGCGAATGGTGTGCGTTGTTTCCGCCTTCTCACCAATCACGATCAGGGCATCGGCGCTGCGCCCCTTGTGCGGGGCGCTGAAATGCTTGATCTGGTTGAGGGCGGCCGCATTCAGTTGCAGGTGTTCACGCAGGGCGGTCATGTCACCGGGCTGCTGGCCGATGATCTTGATGCTCGAGTTCTTAACGATTCCGGCGCCGTGCGCCCGGGGCTTCGATTCCGACCCGACAAAATCCTCCGCCGTCTGGCTGATACCCCACACACTGGCGTTGCGTTTGCGGGCCGTGCGGAATAACTGGACGACTTCGGGAGCGAGCACAGGTGAATCAAGTAGGAACCAACACTCGTCGAGCACCGTGATACTGGACTGGCCCGTCTTACCGGAAGCCCGCTGGGCAGTGGCATGGGCGATCAGCAGGCTCATCGCCGTCTCCAGGCGCTGATCGTCGGCGAGTTGTTCTACGTTGAAAAATAGCCAAGGATTTTCAAGTGAAATCGTCGTTGGACGGTCAAAAAGCTTTGAGTAGATGCCCTTTTCTCCCGTCCAACTGCGCAGCTTGATGGCCGCCAGGTGGGCTTCATCCATTACTCGCTGGCTCTTATCTTCATCGCGCCATTGCGCCAGCTCGTCCCGTAGATCGGAAAATGTCGGGATGGGATTGGAAGTCCGGATCGCCGCCCGCTTGTAGGTACGCAAAATGGCTTCGGTAATCAGGTTGTCCAGCAGTTCCGTGTCTTCGGCGGGATTTTCGCCCAGCATGTGGCGGGTCAGGTTCTTCAGGAACGCAATCTGATCCTTGGCCGGCTGCTTCTCGCCTTGTGGCAAGTCCCAGGGATTGATGGTCTGCTCGCTGTCGAGCGACATGGTGATCATCCGCCCGCCCATCAGTTCGACCAGCGGCCGGTAGGAATCGCCCCGCTCGATGATTGACACCAGCGGATTGGCACGCGAGGCCATCGAAAGTAGCTGTTGCACCATGAAGGTCTTGCCGCCGCCGCTTTTGGCCATGATGAGCACGTTGGCATCGCTGAACGAAGGATCAAAAGGCGAGAACGGAATGAGTTGCCGGTATGGAGTTTCAAGCAGGAAGAGCGGCGACCGCGGCGTGCCCTGCCACGGGGCTTCCACCGGGAGAAGGTCCGCCGCATTTGTAGTCAGCATGTCCTGGTCGCGCCTGTCCGCCTCCCCCATTCCCGGCATTCCGGAAACGAACAGGCGTCTCTTGGCCAGTGTCTCGGTCACCGCTTTGGCTCCGTTCATGCGCCCGATGGCATAGATGAGCTGCTGACGGCGGTTGCTGATGAGCCGCTCGGCTTCTTCAAATTCGCTGCGCGTAACAGCCGGTTTCGATGTTCGGGCGGCGATCACCAGACTGAGCTTGGCCGTCTTGATGGAGCTGGCAATGATCTCCTGCTGCACCTTGGACAATTGCGCCTCGGCGACCTGCGCCTCCACATTTACTCGGAAGCCGCCGTGCGTGTCCCGCTGTGCTGCTTGCATCTTCCTTAGGCGGGTCTTATATCCCTTCAGCACTTTGGCTTGGTCTGGAATGGTTACTTGTGCGTTGACGATGATGGGAAAATCAAGCCCTACCAGCTCACGCAGGATTCCCGGGAAGGTCGCGTCCGGCATCTCCTTGAGACTCACGAAGGAAAAAAGCAATCCACCAAGGTTCAGGTACGAGTCTGTCTCATCGAGAACGCTGGCGATGGCCAGCTGCTCGCGAGCACTGCGGTACTCGAGACGGTCTTCTCCGGGAACGTAGGGCCGCACGTCCGGTTCAAGTGGATTTAGAGCGCGTTTGGCTTCAACGAATAATTCCTGGTCGGTCAGACGCCGTGCCCCGAGTTCGGACGCTTGCAGAGTGGTCTCGATGCCCAGCAGAAGGCTCTCAAACTCCGCAAGCAATTCCTCATGCTCCCGGCGAAATCGCGCAATCGACGCGCGGGCGGATAGACTCCATACGTTTCCACGTGGCGCATCCGTCTTTCCGGTCACGCGATGGTGAATCCTAGGGTCCCAGATGAAATATAGATGGAGCAGGGGCCTCAGATAGTGCCCGGCGTCTGCTTTTTGCCGCCATGCTTCCAGGCGAAATGAATCAAGCGCCCGCACAATCTCCTCGCCAGATCGGTCCTGCTCCCTGTAGAGATCGAGCAGGCTGCCCAGGTCTTCGACGACCTCATAACGCACCTGCATTCGCATGCTCTGCTCGGGAATGGACTTGAGCAGCGCGCCCAGCATGACCTTGCTGCGGTCCCGCTCTTCGTCGCTCCCGAAAAAAGACGTGATTCCCCGGAGTTCATACCCGGCAACGAAGGTCCCGTTCGTCCGCACCATCACGTTGTCCAGGTAGTCGCGCACTGGAAGCTGCTCGCACAACGCGGGATCGTCGAGTTTCCTCTCGTGTTGTTCCTGGGTAAGAGGCATTATTTCTTGTCCTCCGTGATATACGCGGTCAGAATCCTCCGGTCCCGGGCCAATGCGCAGTAAGCGCGTGGCTTCGTGTACCAATGAAACAAGTCCCGTATATAGCCGCGCGGTTTGCCGTATTTGAAGGCCATCAGCACCGGCACTACTGCCAGCGGCACTCCATACTGAAGAAATAGGCTTGAGCTGCCGCCGACAAAGCGGCCCACCACGTTCATCACCGCCGCCAGACCGAGGACCACGAACAGGTCTTCGAACTCAAGGGCCATGAACGTGACCCGCGTGTGCAGGTTCCGGTTGACTGGTGTCACTTCTAGCGCCATACAATTTTCCTACCTCACTCCTGCCATTCCGTTCCGGATCCAGAATTCGCCCAGCCGCAACAATCCCGACACGCTGAAGCACGCCATCGCCGTCACCAGATTGCGAACCCATGCCTCGCCGATGTTCATCCGTTCCAGCACCCCTGCGAAGTGCGCCACCATGATCGCCACCTGCATCGCTCCGTACAGCGGCAACAGGACGTTTCCCACCCAGTCCACTAGCGTCAGGATGGAAATCCAGTACCGGTCTGGATCGTTGGGGCCGGCCTGTTGCGCGAAGGCTTCAAGCACCCGCAAGAGTCCGGAGCACATCAGGGCGGCAAGGGCGGCCCACGATAGGTGCGAATACGGCTGGGCTTTGCTGAACTTGTAGATGGCGCCGGCGATGAACAGCCCTGCCAGGGTCGGCATGATCACATTGCCTGCCCAGTTGGTCAGGTTCAGCAGTCCGTTTTCGAACATGGATCACCTCCGATTTCCCGCCTCACCCAACCATCGCCTGGACAAGCTTCCATAGGGCCGACACGCTCAGGAAGGCCAAAGCTGACGCGACCATAGGCGTGACCGGCCGCTGTCGCGAGTAATTAATGACTGCTCCAACCACGGCCAGCCCCGCCGCCTCTGGAAGAATCGTTCCCGCCAGGTAATTCCAAAGCGAGGCCAGCATGTCCGTGGTCGCAAAGGTCGAGCCGCTGTTCCAGCCCTGCATCACCTGGACGGAGGTCGAGATCGTCAGCAGAAACATGGCCGAGATCACCGATCCCAGAGGGTTGCGGCCCCGGGCCGCATCGAGCGCCGCCTTCAGGACGAAAAATGCAGCCAGCACCGGCGTGAGTCTGCCCACCACCACGTCTGTGACAAAACTCTTGAAACTGATCTCTATGCTCCGTAGCCATGGCCCGCTGATCCCGGCCGCCTGCGGCGGCAGTGTGCCGCCCTGCGCCGCAAACCACGATAGGAACTGCGGCAGCGTCAGCAGAATCACCGACCAGAGCATCCACCGTTGAAATCTGCCGCCAGCCTCAAAGTTCACGCCGCCTTCCTGCCGCAACGCCAACCCGGCCAGCACCATCGTGCACATCGCCCCCGGCACCGCCAGATCAAAGAGCAGTTGCAAGAAGTCGACCAGTAGTTGCGGTATCGTCATGCTTCACCCAGGTATGTCCCCGTCGAAGACCGCACTAAACTCCCGCCGTGCCCTGGGCAATCCAGAACTCGATCAGCCTGGTCAAACCGGAAACCAGGAGCAGGCCACCGGCTGCGACGGCCCAGCGGGCCACACCTCGACCGTGCGTGTAGTTGACGACTGCCATGACCACGCACAACACGGCGCCCACAGGCGCGATCACGTTGCCGATCCAGTTGACCAGGTTGAGGAATGCGCCTTCGGGTTGGGCCGCCGTTTGGCCCTGCACAGCTTTGTTAGTCGCGGGCGCGCCGCCAAGATTTTGAGCGGTGGCGATTAGGGGAACAAATTGGACGAGGGTGAACATCAACAGCCAGGCGGCCAGAATTCGCTGGCACTTGCTTTGAAGATTCAAGGACTCCATAACCGCTTCTCCCGACTCGCAGCTTGCTGCTGCCGTGTCGCGAGTTGCAAAGTAGGGCGGCTTCGGGATTCGCGCAAATTTATCGCGGTCAGATTCAGACGTTTGTCCGCTCAGTTCGTTGCGCGAAGTGCTTGGTGCCGTTTTGGAGATTTCTAGCTGGCATGGTTGTCAAGGAAAGTTGGATAGCGCGCATCAGAAAAGACTGGGATGTTGATGGCCAGAACTCCGCGGCGGGCCGTTTTCGAGCGACCATGGCATCTTTCAGGAGAACATGGAGTAACCGGCAGCGTGTCGAGGTTTTTGCCCAAAAACAGCAGCCTTCGTCTGAGAAATCACCGTTGCTCTTTGTCGGCTATGGGGAAGCAATCGTGCACCTCACCTTACCGCAGTCAGGAACCCTCTTGACTCCGGGAAATCTGGGGAGTTGAAAATTTCGGTTAATGGAAGCGCGTTTGTCGTTACCGATTCTGGGAAACGGTAAACTTCCTACAAGCCGACTTCTGGCCCGGCATACTTCCGGCTTGCTCGTCATCCGCGGACTTGTGCCTCGCCAAAGTCATGATCTGCCGTGCTTTCAACAGTTTCCGATGGAGCAGGTGGCAGTCTGGCTAGCTGCGGATCCTTATGGCGCCCGCCGCACCTATCGTGAGACTGTACGTTCCCGAAAAGTCGGACTTTCTGCGACCACGCGGAAGGTCAAGTCACAAATTTTCCTACCTCAACTTTCGTTCTCTTTGGGATATCACCTTCGTGGAGATCAGGCTGCCCTGTCGCTAGACTTTCCCAGGGGACCGGGGTCCAGGTCGAGCTCTTTGTAGCAAAAGATCCTGAAGCGATTGTCATAGTTGTCTCTGGAGGCAAACCAGG
>DASVFK010000030.1:0-8267 GCA_036380095.1 Candidatus Angelobacter sp.
ATTCCCCTCAAGAGTTGCCGCTCGCATGCAGGCGCAGAATGGGGGCATTTCTATATAATGAGTCAGTCCTCAATTTTTCTGGAGCTTTCCCTGACATGATTCGCTTTTTGCAAAGTGGCAACAAAGCCGCCAAATATCTTCTGAGTGTATTTCTGCTCATCATCTGCTTAGGTATGGTGATCTACCTGATCCCCGGCTTCATGAGTGGTACAGAGGCGACCCAGACCGGCGTTGTCGCCACCGTGGGCGGCGAGAAGATCCAGACCCAGGAAGTCGCCAAGATGGTCCAGCAGCAGATGCGGGGCCAGCGCCTGCCGGAGGGCTTCGCCGGGTTCATTGCGCAGCGCGCGGTGCAGTCGCTGATCCAGCGCGCTGAGATCCGCTATGAAGCGAAGCGCATGGGGCTGAGCGTCTCCGATGAAGAGATCCGCAACGAAATGCGCAACGGGCGTTACCGCGAGATCTTTTTTCCTGACGGCAAGTGGATGGGCCAGGAAAAGTACGACGAGCTCATGCGCCAGAACAATATGACCGTCGAAGAATTTGAGCGCGGCCTGCGCGACGATCTCCTCCAGCGCAAGCTCTTCAACACGGTTACGGCCGGCGTCAGCGTGAATCCGACCGAGGTGGAACAGGCTTACAAGGAGCAGAACACCAAAGTAAAGTACCAGTACGCCCTTCTTGATGTCGCGGCCCTGGCCAAGGAGATCAAGCCTACTGAGGCTGAACTGCGCGCCTACTATGAAGCCAATACGGCGCGTTATCAGAATTCCATCCCGGAAAAGCGGGAGGTCCGCTACTTCGTCCTCAGCGATAAGGAAGCGGAAAGCAAGGTGACGGTGAGTGACTCAGAGGTGCAACGCTATTACAGCTCGCACCAGGACGATTACCGGATCCCCGACCGCGCTAAGGTCCGGCACATTATGATCAAAACCCCCTTGCCCGGCGCGGAGGGCAAAGTGGACCAGAAGGCAGTGGATGAAGCCCGCGCCAAGGCGGAAGATGTTCTAAAACAGGTCAAAGCCGGTGGGAACTTCGCCGAGCTGGCAAAGAAGTATTCTGACGACCCGGGCAGCGCGCAGAAGGGCGGCGACCTGGGCTGGATCATGAAAGGCCAGATGGTGGCGGAGTTCGAAAAGATCGCATTCTCCCAGAGCCCGGGCGAGATCAGCAGCCTGGTGCAGACCTCCTATGGACTCCACATCGTCCAGACACAAGAGAAAGAAACGGCGCGCCTGAAGCCCGTTTCTGAAGTCAAACCCGATATCGAGAAGATGCTTAAGACGCAGAAGACCGGCGCCATATTGAGCCAGCAGTCCAATGACGCACTGGACGTGGCCCAGAAACAGGGCATGGACAAAGCCGCCGCCAAAGCCGGCGCTCAGCTGGTACAGAGCGGCCCCGTCCCACGAGGAGGGCTGATTCCCGGCGTGGGCTCTGCGCCGGAACTGATGAACATGGTATTCACAGCCACGGAGAAGGCGGGTCCACAACTGGCACATGCGCCGCAAGGGTATGTGGTCTTCGAGGTCACAAAGGTCCAGCCGCCGCGGACGGCGCCTTTTGAAGACATCAGGGAGAGGGTCGCGAACGAATTCAAGAACGAGCGCTCCGCCGATCTCTTGCGCAAGAAGACGCAGCAACTGGCTGATCGGGCCCACGCCCAGCACGATCTGCCCAAGGCCGCCAAGGAGCTTGGCGCCACTGTGAAAACCAGTGAACTGGTAGGCAGGGATTCACAAGTACCGGAGATCGGCTCCATGACTGGTCCGGCCGGCGTGGCTTTTACCATGAAGCCAGGAGAAATCAGCGGTCCCCTCAACACCGGGCAAAAGGGCCTGGTGCTTGCCCTGGTGGAACGTACCGAGCCTTCTGCGGCGGATGAGCAATTTGCCAAGGAAAAAGACCGCCTCCTGGAACGGCTTGCCGAACAGAAACGAAACCAGGCGCTGGAACTGTTCATGAGCAACCTCAGCAAGCGCATGGAAGACCAGCACAAGATCGAGATCAACAAATCGGAGATGAACAACCTGGCCAAAGGTCGCGGCTAGAAGTCGCACCACGAAAAAACCATGCTGTTTGAACGGTCCGCTGGAATCCTGCTGCATCCCACTTCTCTGCCTTCCAACGGCGGAATCGGCGATCTTGGCCCGGAAGCTTATGTCTTTTCCGATTTTCTCTACCGCGCCGGTCTGCGGCTGTGGCAGGTGCTTCCCCTTTCGCCTCCGGGGCTCGGCAATTCGCCCTATTCGGCGATCTCCGCGTTTGCCGGCAACCCACTGCTCATCAGCCTGGAACGCCTCGCGCAGCATGGCTGGACCACGCTCGAACGCTGGAAAGACCCGCCTTCGCGCAACCAGCGCATTGATTTTGAAGAAGTCAAGGCGCGAAAGCTGCCGCGGCTGCGGGAGGCTGCGCAGAACTTCTTGAATCACCACGGCGGAGACAACCCGCGCTACCGAGACTTCAAGCGCGAGCACGCGTGGTGGCTGGAAGATTTTGTTTTGTTTGACGTGATGCGCCAGGTGCATCACAAGGCCACCTGGAACTCATGGGACACCGGGCTCGTACGGCGCCAGCCTGAAGCTCTGCACAAGTTCGGCCTGGAATATCAGGCAGAGCTGGAAGTTGAGCGGGCGATTCAGTTCGCTTTCCTGGAGCAGTGGCGAGCGCTGCGCGAGTACTGCCGCCGGCGCGGCATCAAGATCATGGGTGACGTGGCCATCTTCGTCAACTATGACAGCGTTGATGTCTGGCGCCATCCTCACATCTTCTACCTGGATGAAGATTTGCAGCCTACCGTGGTGGCCGGCGTCCCGCCGGATGCCTTCAGCGCCACCGGCCAGCTCTGGGGCAATCCGCTCTATCGCTGGGATGTTTGCCGGGATCAAAATTACGACTGGTGGGTGCACCGCATGGGCTGGGCGCTGGAGACCTGCGACATCGTGCGGCTGGACCATTTCCGCGGATTTGAAAGCTACTGGGAAATCCCCGCTTCCGCTACCACCGCCGTCAACGGCCGCTGGGTCAAAGGGCCGGAGGACGACCTCTTTCGCGTGCTGCGCGAGCGCCTGGGTGACCTGCCTTTTGTGGCTGAAGACCTTGGCTACATCACGCCGGAGGTGATCGCTCTGCGCGAGCGCCTGGGTGTGCCGGGAATGAAAGTGCTGCAATTTGGCTTTGGCGATCCCGGAGCGCACATGTACCTGCCGCACAAGTTTGCTCCTGACTGCGTGGTTTACACTGGCACCCACGATAACGACACCACGCCGGGTTGGTGGGCTTCCGCCAGTGCCGAGGAGAAACGCGACGCACTCGAGTACTTCGGCGAGCCCGAAGACGGCATGCACTGGGCTTTTATCCGCGGGGCCTTTGCTTCCGTGGCCAAGCTGGCGATCGTCCCGTTGCAGGACGTGCTGGGACTGGCGAGCGACGCGCGTATGAATACTCCGTCACTGAGAGACGGCAACTGGTGCTGGCGTTACGCGCCCGGCGCTCTCAATGCTGAACTGGAGCGCAAGCTCGCGGCCCTTTCTGCCGTAACGGATCGCATGTCCCAGGTCTCAGTCGCTGATCAAGAGGGCGACGGGGAAGTGCGCGAAGATTTCGCGGCATAGCAGAGTGCGGTGGGGCGTCACCTTCACTTTTTCGCCCGTGAATACGTTCTCCACGTACTCTGCGGTCTGCGAAGGCACAGGCAATTCCGTGGTCTCCCAGACGTCCCCCAGAGGAGCGCGAATTGCGCCGCCGGCCAGCGTATGGCTGAGACGCGGCACGGCAATGATGGCCACCTCGGTCTGGTGTTCACGGCCAAAGGCCACCACGTGCTCCTGCCTGGGCCCCCTGCCATCAAGCGGCGTGTATTTACCGGCGTGAAACAGTTCGCGGCGGTCGCGACGCAGACGCAACGCCTGCATGGTGGTCCATAACAAGATGCGCCCGTCCTGGTATGAGGTCAGCAGTTCCGCGCACAGGCGCACAAGGTCGCCGGCTTCAGACCGCTGGTCCAGTTCAGAGAGCAGGCGTTGCCGCAGGCTGTAGTCCACGGGGCGGCGGTTGTCCGGGTCCACCAGACTCAAGTCCCACAGCTCCGTTCCCCGGTAAATATCGGGATTGCCGGGCGCCGCAATCAACAGCACTCGCTGGCAGAGTGCATTGATGGCGCCGAAAAAAGCCATCACCGGCATGAACGCCTGGATTTGCTCCAGGAAAGCGTTGGGCCGGCCGCGCGTCCCCGGCGTCAGCACTCCCTCGATGAATTGCCGCAGCGCCTCTACATACCCGGGATCGTCGTTGATCCAGCTCAGGTTGACCTTGGCTTCATGCACCGCTTTGTCCATGTACTGCTGAATGCGCTGGATGTAGCCGGCCCGCGACTCCGGCGTCCTCATGTCCAAGGGCCAGGAACCGACTAAGGTCTGGTAGAGAAGATATTCCTCATTCAGGTCGGGAACGCTGCGGCCGTCCGGAAGCAGGCGCTTGCGCGCGCGGTTGGCCTTGCGCCATTTGAACACCTGGGCCATCCACGCCTTGGGCATTTCGGAGAGGACATTCAGGCGGGCACGCACGTCGCCGCTGCGTTTGGTATCGTGGGTGGAAGTGGCCAGCATGGAGAAGGGCCACTGCGCCTGGCGCCTGGCGTTGGCCTGGTGAAACTCATCCACGGTCACGCCGAACTGTTTGGGTGAATTTCCCACCTCATTGAGCGCGACGAAACGGTTATAAACGTAGCACACAGTGTCTTCCAGCCCTTTGGCCATCACCGGCCCGGTAAGCTGCTGGAATTTCAGGGTGAAGTAAAGCTTGCGCCGGTACAGCTCAGACTGGCCGTTGCTCTCTTTGTCGCGCAGCAGCAGGATATCGCGCAGGAAGTCGAAGCTGGCCGGCGCCTTGTCCGGGTTGCGGCGCTTGGCCCGGATGATGGCTTCATGGATATAAGCGCGGTCGCGCTCGCTCATCTCGCCGCGTTCATCCATGTACGTGCGATAGACCGGAAAGCAGGCGATGGTCTCCCGGATCACGTCGCGCAGCGCCTTGCGTGTGTGGTCGCGCGCGTGGCGATCGCAGAGGGAAAGCTCATCCAGCAGGTGCGCCAGCACGTTGACCTCGCTGGCCAGCGACGCGTGCATGATCAGCTTTTTGGCGTTGTAGATCAGCGTGTCCATGTCCTGCGACATTCCGGTGAACCGATGGTAGACGTTAGTGAATTGCCGTTCGCTGTGGCGGTCGATGAAGATGTTGTTCACCAGCGCGGTGAATTCATACCCGGAAGTTCCGTCCACCGGCCATTCGCCGGGCAAGTCCTCGCCCGGCTGAAGGATTTTTTCCACCACCGTGTAAAGCGGAGCGGGGCGGCTCATCCAGTCATGCTGGCCGAACACCTGCTGCACTTCCTGCTCAATGCCGTTTTCCGCCAGGGGGGGCCGCGGCGTTGCGCCTGCGCACTGGCTTGCCGCGTAGAGCATCTGCAAACGCACCAGGTATTGCCGGGGGTTGAGCAACCCGTCGCAATGGTCCACGCGAAGACCGTGCACCAGTCCCTCCGCGAGAAGCCGGCGCAGCAACTGGTGCGTGGCGGCGAAGACGCGAGGGTTCTCCATCCGCAGGCCGATCAGGTCATTCACGTCAAAAAAACGCCGGTAATTGATTTCGTCGCCGGAAACACGCCAATGCGCCAGCCGGTAGGCCTGCGCTTCCAGCAGGCTGTGCAGACAGTCAAAGCTGCGCGGGTCGCCCGGACTTCCGTTGCAGGCCTCTGCCGCCCGTTCCGCCAGCGAGCGGACTTCCGGAGAGCTCTTCATCAGCGCGCTCAGGGCCTCGCTGAGCTGGGTGATGGCGCGCCGCCGCTGCCGCGCCAGTTCGCCGTCCGTGGTGCTGTGGGAAGGCAGGCCCCTCAGGCCGGAGAGCAGGTTGCGCAGTTCCTGATTCTGGGCCTGTTGCATGACCGGCTCAAAGATCATGGGCACGGTCTGCGGATCCAGGGGAAGGGCCGTGTCGTAATACGAAACGTGAAAGTTGTCCTCGCCCAGCGCGAGCCGGATGCGGCCTTGCTCCAACTCGGCGCCGTATTGGTCGCCCAGGATGGGCAACAGCAGCTTGTTGTGCAGTTCCGGCTTGAGCGGGTTCCAGTCGAGATCGAAGAACTCGGCGAACTCAGATGCGCGCCCGTTGGCCAGCACGTCCTGCCACCAGGGATTGTCGCCGAAGCCCAGGCCCATGCCCATATGGTTGGGAACAAAGTCCAGCACCTGGCCCATGCCGTAATGCTCCAGTTCCTTCACCATGTCCTGCAGATCCTGGTAGCTGCCGATCTCGGGGTTGAGCTGGCTGTGGTCGGTAATGTCGTAGCCGTGCGGGCTGCCCTGGCGGGCTTTGAGCAGCGGCGAGGAATACATGTGCGAAACTCCCAGGGCGTGCAGGTATCCGGCCAGCTGCCGCGCGTGGGCAAAACGGAATCCTGCGTTGAACTGCACTCGATACGTGGAGAGCGGGCGCGCACCGCGCTTTTGTGCCGCCAGACGGTCCAGGCACTCGGAAATGCCGCTGGCCTCCGGAACTAGTACAGTTGGGTTGGCTCTCATGGCAGGGCTTCGCCAGGCGGAATCTGGACCGCGCGAAAACTTAGATGCGGCTTCAGCCCGGCAAGCGCTCAATAAATGTACAAAACCGCCGGCCTCAGCCGGCGGTTTTGCCAGGTACCAAAACGGACTAGAAGTGCTTTGCCACGTCGTTGAAGATGACTACGGCGGCAAACAGGAGCAGGAAGACGAACGCGGCCTGGTAGACCCGCTCTTTGATTTCCTGCTTGATGTCGCGGCGCATGATGCCCTCAATCAGCAGCATCAGCATGAGCCCGCCGTCCAGGATCGGGATGGGCAGCAGGTTGAACACCGCGAGGTTGACGCTGATCAGGGCCATGAGCTTTAGAAAACGCGGCCAACTGCCCATCACCGCGGTCATATAGGTGACTTGCATGATGCCCACGGGGCCGCTCATCTGTTTGATGGAGTTCTTTCCCGAGAGCATTTTGGGGACAAGCTCAAAGATCAAAATTGAGTTGCTCTTGCATTCGGCCAGCGCAGCGTCGAGCGCCTGGCGAAGAGGAAGCCGGTCTACGTTGAAGGCGACGCCGATCATGTACCGCTTTTCCTGGGAATTCAATTCCGGATGTAACGTGAACTTCAACTCTTTGCCGTCACGCAACACGCTAACTTCCACGGGGCCTAATTTTGCTTCTTGCAGGCGGCTGACCATCTCCTGAGAGCTCTGCACCGGAGCGCCATTGAGGGCGGTAATGGTGTCTCCCGCCATCAAGCCTGCTCGCGCCGCCGGGTTGTTGGGCATTACTTCTGAGACGACCGCCGGCTCCTTCATGGGCATCCAGCCGGCATCGCCCGCGCGGTCAGGACCAATTTCTTGGGGGGTCAGCTTGGTCTCAATGACGCGATCACCCCGGCGCACCGTCACATCGATCGCTTGTTTGGGATTGATCGCTACCCGTTCCCAGACCTGTTCCCAGCTGGGATTTCTTACGTTATCAATCTTGAGAATTCGGTCGCCGGTCTGGATTCCGGCTTTCTCGGCAGGCGAACCCGCAGGCACCACACCTACATTTGCCGTTATGGGCCGCTCGTGATGGACCATGTTGACGCCGGTGAGGACAGCCACGGCCAGAATGATGTTCATCACCGGTCCGGCAATGGCGATGATGAATCGCTGCCAGCGGGGATGGCTCATGAACTCGCCCGGGTCACCGGTGCGCTCTTCCATCGGGTTCTCGCCGGCCATCTTCACGTAGCCGCCCAGGGGCAAGAGGCTGATGCGATAGTCGGTGTCGCCGCGGCGGAAGCCCCACAAACGCTTGCCAAACCCCAGGCTGAAGGTCTCTACGCGAACAGCAAAAAGCTTGGCCATGGCGTAGTGCCCCAGTTCATGGACAAAGATCAGGACGCCGAGAAGAAAAAGGATTGCAAAAACGCCGATGGCGGCATCGCGTGGACCGGCTAGAAAAGTAATGAGAGCGGAATAATGAAAAAATTGCATAGAAACAAACTTTATTAATTGTAACCGCAAACGAGCCGGCCGGGCCAATCACTCGAGGGCCAGGGCCTTTCGCACTCGAAGCAACAGCCCTGCTTTCAACGCGTTGGCTGCTGGGCGAGCCTCTGCCGGGCCATCTCGCGCGCCTGCTGGTCAATCTTCAGGACTTCTTCTATAGATTCAGGATGGCGTGCAGGCGTTTCACCCATGGTGTGCTCAATGAGCTT
>DASVFK010000031.1:0-21979 GCA_036380095.1 Candidatus Angelobacter sp.
GTCTTGGTGTCCGGGTTGAGCATGGTTGCGGTCCTGGCCACCGGATCGTGGATAAAGATCATGTTCGGCCCGCCCACTTTCAGCGCTCCGATCCGTCCCATGATCTCCTCGCGGCGGATGCGGCCTTCGCTGTCACGCGCCACCAGACCGCTGTGCTTGTTGACGATGCGGTTGCCGTCGGCCAGCATCTGCGTGGACTCGGTTTCGGCAGTGGCGGTGTACGGCGCACCTTTGACCGGCTGCGGCGACTCCGCCATCGCAAAGGCAAAGCCGATCTCCGGCCCGCCCTCAATCATTCCTCCTTGAAACTCCATCGGCGCTCGCCGTTCCCGGGGCGGCGCCGGATTCTGGGCCAGAGATGCGCCCGCCAACACCAGCCCTGCTACTAAAACCTGTATGACCTTCATGGATATTCTCCCTTAGTATGAACTCTGACTAACGAACCAATCTCACGGCATACGGCGTGCCGTCATTGCCTACCACAATGTCCGCCAGCAATCGCCGGTCAGACAAATCTTCCGCTACGGGTGCTCCCACCAGCCGCAGGTCGGCCCCCGTGAGTTCGAGACGCACGATCTGAAGCTCGCCGGGCGTTGTGGCTGGATCATAAGTGTCCAGGGCCACGAAGTCGTTTTCATTGGCGCGTGACGCCGCTGCGTGCGCGGCCTTGCGGCTGGTTTGCGACGCCTGGGTCTGTGCAGTTGCGCTCTGCGTTGCCGGGCCAGTGCTCGGTGCGACCACCTGAGTTGGCTCATGGGCCACAGTGGGCGCGTTTTGTCGCACCGGCTTCAATGACAGCAGCAGCGCCGCAGCCAGCGCCAAGGACGCGACCAGTGAAACCACCAGCGCAGTCCGTGCGCGCCGCCGGCGAACGTGATGGCGGCGGAACTCCTGGGCCAGCCGCGCGCCCACGTCCGCTGGCGCGTTTTGTGCTGACCCTGTGGCCAGCCGGTGCAAGGCCGCTGAAAGCAGCGCCTCTGAAGGATTGCGAATTGGATCTATCTCACGCACTTTTCCACTCTCGATGGTTGCTTGCTTAACTTCTTTTTCAACATGGCCCGCGCCCGGTTCAGGCGTGAAGCCACTGTTCCCGGCGGGCACTCCAGCAATCCCGCGGCTTCCTGGTAGCTCATCTCTTCCAGGTCGCAAAGCACCACGGCTTCACGGTAGGGCCCCGGCAGGCTCAGGACGGCCTGTCGCAGCGCCGCCAGAAGCTCGCCGTTGCTCAGCTCTTCCAGAACGTCCATGCCGCCGGCCACGGCAAACTCGTCGCGTTCGCCGCCATCGTCTTCCAACGGCAGGTCGGCCGCACTGTCCAGCATGGCGCGGCGAGTGATGTTGCGCGCTATCCCAAACAGGTAGCCCGCCAGCGAGCCTTTGGCCGCGTCATAACCCTTGGCCTTGCCCATCAACGCCAGGAAAACTTCCTGCGTGGTTTCCTCCGCCGTGGCCGCATTGCCGCTCATGTGCAACGCAAATCGGTAAATACGGCCCTGGTAGCGCTCATAGAGCGTCCGGAAAGCCGATTCATTCCCTTTAGCGAGCTGCCGCAGCAACTCCTGGTCATCGCTTAAGCGTTCTGCCATGGCTGGGCTTTTCGCTGCTTCAGCTCCTACTTTCCATTGCGCGGGTTGGAGGATTTCTTCCAAGATTTTTTCTGCATCAACTGCCGGTACTTCTGGGCGGCTCAGCGCCCGATCGTGGAACTGGGGCAGGAACCCCGCTGTTAACATAATGGGTCATTTTCACCGCGGATTCATCGCTAAGACGATGAAGGTCTGCCGGCTGTTATCCTAATGTTGCAGCATCGGGAGCACAAATGGTAGAAGCCAAAGTCAACTGGACCAGCGGTGAACAGTTTGTAGGCAGGGGCACGAGCGGCCACGCTCTGGTGATCGATTCTGACCGCCAGAACAATAGCGCCCCTGGGCCCATGGAACTGGTGCTGGTGGCCCTGTGCGGGTGCACGGCGTCTGACGTGGTCAGCATCCTGCGCAAAAAACGCGAGCCTTTTGCCGCCGTGGAGGTCCGCGCGGAAGCAGAACGCGCCTCGTCGCCGCCCACGGTCTATACTTCTATTAAGCTGATCTACACGGTCACCGGGCCCGTGTCGCAAAAAGCGGTTGAGGACGCAGTACACCTGTCAGAAGAAAAATATTGTTCTGTGGCCGCCATGCTGAAGAGCACGGCTGCCATCAGCGCCGAAGTTCGGCTGCAGAAATAGTGCACCGCTAGAGATCGCTCAAGAATCTGATAGTCCACTGGAGGGAAGGGAATGACGCAAAAGAGGGTCGTGATCTACAGCTCGCCCGGCTGACCGCCATGCTCCTGGGCCATGGCCTACCTTTCGGAGAAAGGGATCCCGTTTGAAGTAAAGGACGTCAGCGTGGACCGGCAAGCCGTCTTTGAGCTGGTCAGGACCTACAAGAGCCGTTCCACTCCCACCATTGTCGTGGGCGATGAGGTGATGATCGGATTCGATCCAGACCGGCTGGACGAAATGCTTGCCGGCTGATCGGTCCCAGTACATGTCCACCCCATCGAGCGCCAACGTGGTTCCGCCCTCGGCTGAAGCGCCGGCGGCGGCCCGGCATCCCTGGCGCGGATACTTCCTCATCGCTGCAGCCACGCTGTGCTGGGCTGCAGCGGCCACCGCCGGCAAGGCTGTATTTAGCGGACGCCTGTTCACCGGCCACGCGGAAATCTCCCCGCTCATACTCAGCCAGACGCGGGCCACGGTTGCAGACGCGCTGCTGTGGGCGTTCCTGCTTTTGCGCTATGGGCCGCGGTTCTTACGCATCAGCCCGCGCGACCTGCTCCTGTGTTTCCTGGTGGGCACGCTGGGGCTTGCCGGCTCCAATTTTTTCTACTACGTGGCGATCCAGAAAGCCACGGTGGCCATTGCCATCACGTTGCAATACCTCGCGCCGGTATGGGTCTTGCTGGCGATGGTGCTGTGGGGCAGGGAACGCGCCACGCTACGCCGGCTGGGGGCCGTGTTGCTTGCCATGGCCGGCTGCGCGCTCACCATCGGATTTTTTCAGGCGGGGCAGCGCTTCAGCACAGTTGGCGTCGCGGCCGGGGTAATGGCTTCCTTCTCCTTCGCGTTTTACAACATCGGGGCGCAGAGGCTGGTTTCGCGGCATCATCCTTTTCAAGTGATGGCGTACACCTTGCTGGGCACAGCCATCCTCTGGGGCGTGTTGAACCCGCCCTGGCGGCTGCTGGCGCAGGACTACTCCGGCGGCCAGTGGGCGTTCCTGTTCCTCTTCGCCTGCATCTCCATGCTGTTGCCCTACTTCTTTTATTTCAGCGGACTGAAATACCTTGACCCTACGCGCGCCGTGATCGCCAGCTGCCTGGAGCCGGTCTTTGCCATCTTGTTTGCCGCCATGTTTGTCCATGAAGGCCTGCACATGTGGCAGATAGTTGGAATTATCGCTGTGCTCTGCGCCACTGTCATGGTGCAGCCCCGGGCCCCTGAGCGACCGGCAGGCATGAAAGATCGGGTGAGTTGGTAAAACAAGAAAAAGAAAAGAGCCGGCTTCATGCGGCCGGCTCCTGATTGGTTGTGTTTTGTCCGACCTCAGAAATAGGACGTCTTGTTCTGCCACTGACGCCGGCTTACAAACGGTGCTACGTTGGCCGCCAGGATTCCACCCAGCGTGACTGTGGTGGAAGGGTACCAGGGCGGCGCGAACCCGTTGGCAAATCGCCGGTCAAACATCACGTTACGGGTTGTGGTGCCGATGTTCTTGATGTTGTTCTGAATGCGGCCCCCCACAATGGTCAGCGTATTGATGGACGCGCCCACGTTGACCAGACCGCCGCTTCCGCCTTGGGAAATAGTCGCAAGGGAAGCGTCAATCTCCAGGTTGCCGTTGGTTTGCTTGTTGTTCAGCTGGATGTCACCATTCGCGGTGAAGATCCCCAGCGCTTGTCCCTTGTCGTTCCCCGGGATCAGCGTATCGGCAGGTGTCGTGCCGTTTGCGACAAGCGTGACTGGTTCGGTTTTGTACAGGATGTCGCCGGTGATGGTCACGTTCGATGCTGCGGTGACGGTCACCGCCGAGTGGTCCTGGATCGCAGGTATGCCTTGTCCTGGGCCCGAAAGGGAAGTTATGGCCCCATCCACATACAACATGGTGGCCGGCCCTTGCAGCGCTCCGGTTGCAGGGTCGAACATGTCCGGCACGCCGGTGATGTTGAGCGTGTTTGAACCAGACTGGACCGTTGTCTGCCCGGTTCCGCCGTTGGCTGCCGGGTCCACAGTGATTTTGGTGGTCACCGCCGGACTACCTTGGGTAATCGTGTAGACCTGCCCCGTGGTCCCAACTGTTGAAAGCACGATGCTGGCATTGCCTTCCACCATGATGCCCCCGCCCGTGAACACCGCCTGACCGCTGCCGTTGACAGTGTACGGCAGCCACACACCGGGAGTCTTGGTTGTTGAGTTGGGGTATTTGGCCTTATTGATGTCCCGCAGCGTGTTGTTCATCTCACTGGGAGAGACCGCCGTGCCGCCTGCTCCTCTGCCATCCAGTACCGCGCGCTGCTGGTTGAAGTCATTGGTCGGCAGCGGCACCGATGGCTGTCCCAGGTTGAAGCCGTTCTTGAACGTTGGAGCAATGGTCGTCGAGCCGCTCTTGTCCGAACCGGCTGGAACCGACTGGCAGCCGGAACTGAATTGGTAGCCGGCGGTCGGCGACGCGCTGCCCACTGAATCGGTGAAGATGTAGCTGCCCGTTGACCCGAACGTCCAACCGCCGTTCGTAAACACCGGCCCGGTAATCGTACCTGGTACCAGCGTTCCACTGCAGACCGGGAAGTTGTCAATAAACATGCCCCAGGCGGCAAAGCTCGTCTTGGAGCTGGCCGGTACCAGGTTGGCGGTGATCTGGATCGTCCCTGCGTCCGTCAGGGTCGTCGCCTCGCTTCCCGTAGACTTTCCGGCTACGGTCATCCTGTAGTTGTAGAGGTACACATAGCTGGTGATATTACCCGCGGGGGCCGCGCATGTAGCGCCTGGGTTCCCGCCGTTCAGCTGACAAGGCGGAACACCGGGTGTCAGGCTGAGGGACGTGATTTGAAACTGTTCCGGCCATGTTGCCTGCCCCGCTGTGGTCAGAGCAAAATTTGAACTGTACTTGGTATTGATGGCAGCTTGCACCACGGCTGCTTCGCCCGCCGGCATGGGCGAAACCAGAGGCGGGAAGTTCGCAGGGATGGCCCCGACCAACTGGTTCACTACGTCGCGCCGAACCACGTTCAGCCCGGAGTCGGCCGCATAGAACGACCCGCGGGAGTTGCGGTAATAGCCGTTGATTAACATGTCAGAGCGCACAGACATGACCATGGCCAGGCTGAGCGCCGTGAGCAGCAGCAGGAGGAGCAGTGTGGTGATCAGCGCTACTCCTCGCTCGCGCCTCTTGCCTGGTTGCAAGCCTGGAATTGCATAGCGTTGTTTGCGCGGAAGCATGTTTGTTCCTCCCTAATCGTTCATCGTGAGGTTTCGTGGATTAATGACCACCGAAACGCCCTCAACTTTGTAGTTACCGCCATCAAAAGTGTTCTGATAATTGCTGTTAACGTCACCTGTCGCGGCAGCCCGCCCGATCACGGACACACGGATCGATGTGATGGCAGACCAATTGCCGCTATAAGCATGCACGTCGCCGGTAAGCAAGGGGTCGCCGCTGTTGTAGTTATAGCCGTTGACCTCCGATCCCGGGCCGTTGCGCAGCGATGCGCCTACTTTGAAACCAAGTATCTGCTCGGCCACAACGTCGGCGGGCCCACCTTTTGCCTGCCGTACCAACTTGGGATTGGTTGGATCCGTGGTATCCACTCGGTAGGTGATCGGGGCCAGCTTCAATACCCAGTCGCTTACCACGCCACCACAAAACTGCGTTGCCAAAACGCCATTGGCTTGGACGGCGGCATCCGCGATCCCTGACGGATCACCAACATGAACACCTTGGTTGGTGGTGGTGGCGATGGGCACTTGTACCACTCCGCCGGAAACACTGGCGTTGTCAGTCAGGCTGACGGTGGTTAACTTGGTTGGATTTCCGCCATTGGTAACTAACAACAACTCATCCCCGGCACTAAGAGAGTTGGCCAACGCGTTCAACGTGACTCCGGCGTCGGCAGGCAACAGGTTGATCGTTGTTGTGGCCGTGCCACCGGCTATGTACGTGTCAGCACAAGCGCCTGCGGATGGCCCGGCTGGATGCGCAGCGGGTGCGTTCAAGTCAAACGCGATCACGTTGAGGGTGTCAAAGCAATTTGCCCCATACGTCTTGGCTACCGCATCGTAGCATCCCCCGCCGTTACGATTTGCGATGGTCACACCGATGGGCCAGGCAGGTATGTCGTCTGCCGGATAGTACCCGGTGCCGGCGTTCACCACGTCAATCTGCATCTGGGCGATGGCATTGCGCAAAGAGACATTCAAGGCTGCCTGTTTTTGTTGCTGCGAGAACAGCGGCATGTGGTTACGCACTACCGCAACCGCAGCGCCTCCTACGATCATGAAGACCGCAACCGCCACCAGCAATTCGATCAGAGTGAAACCGGCGGCCCGCGTTTTCAGCGCTGTGTTTGTCCCTTGCGGCTTGAACACTTTTTCATTCATAAACTTGCTCTCCCGAGTCGTTCACCAAAGGTAGCACCCTGGCTCAGCATCCTCCGCAGATCGGGTCGGGCGTGAAACTCCGCACCATGCTGCTCTGGAAAGACGGGTTCCCAGGCGCCTGCAAGGTCACGCGTACGGTGATGCGCCGCGAATGCGGAACCGGCGTGTCATTCTCGATGGTCCAGCGACGTTTGAAAGTCAGCGTGCTTGAGTCCGCCAGGACCGGGCTTGTGGGCGAAAACGTGGATTGGGCAGTTCCGTCGGGCAAGTGGGTGATCACGGTATATCCGAGCGCCCCCCCCGCATCGGTCGAGGTGATGACTTCTTGCATGGCGCCGTTGCCGGAGGAAATCTGCACCTGGTCAAAGTAAGGCACGGTTTCGGTGTTTGCGCCCACGGTCTGCGATGCCGTGACGTCTGCCGTCAGGCTCCCGACCGTGTTGGTCCCGACTGCCACTGTAACGGTGGGATCCGTGCGAGGAAGGCGATTCAACTCGTCAAGCTTCTCTGAGGTGAGTAGCGACTCCGTGCTCATGTACCTCGACTGGGCCGAACTGCCGGCCATCTGCGCCATCAGCGCCGCCGCTCCCAGCAGTCCCACTGCCAGGACTACGATCGCGATGATCGTTTCCAGCAGCGAGAAGCCGTGTTGGCGCCTTCGTTTACGGGGAGAATGTGACATTGACGTTTCCATATCTGGTTACCGTAATAGTTGCTGTTCGACCGTTGCTTGCTGTTAACGTGAGCGTCGTATTCCCGTTGGCGTCCGCTTGGGGTGATTGCACTCGTCCGCTGGGGCGGAAAGTGAAAGACTTGTCTGTATCCAACGCCGCCGCGTTTGCTGACCCTGAGAGAGGAATGGCGCTGCCCACACTCGCAAAAACGCCTGTATTCGTAGGATCGTTCTGGATCTGGTAGGTGCCGGCTGCTGCACTCAGCGCAATGGCGTAAGGGTATCCATTCTGAAGTGCCTGGTAACGTGTAGACTGAACGGCCCCGGTTACTGAGGAGACGGCTCCACGCAGACGAAAATACGCAAACGTGTTCTGCACCAGCGGCATGGAGAGCGCGGCCAGCACAAACACGATCGCGACCACAATCAATACTTCAATCAGTGTGAAGCCACGGGTCGATGACGCTATCCGGCCTCGCCGGACACAGCGACACTTCATAGGCGTTCTCCAGTTACAACGCTAATGGACTCAACTTGCCGGTCCAGGTCAAATTGTCAGGGGAGACAAGTGATAGGGGCGAAATCGCGTTGCTTACCTTGGGCACATTCCTTGATCTGTTCTTGGACCTGCCCGAGGGAAATCGGGCGGCAGGACCAGAAGCCCCTATTGTTTCGACCAAGCTAACCCGCGCGGGAGAGAGTGTCAACGAAACATCTGGATTGACCGGGAAACTTTAGTAACCTCCACCTTGTCCAAAAGGGCACGCCCTATGGCGCGAAAATTGCCCGGCAGCGTGCTTTGGGTCTGATCAAGGTAAAATACAGGCTATGACTCTGCTTTTTCGGTCTTTTTTACCCGTCCTCTCGCTGGTTTTCGCGAGCTTCGCCCAGCAAAATCCGCCCCCGGAGGCGCCGCCCACCGCCCGTCTGAACGTTACTGTAGTCCGCGAAGCCGGCGGCAAACCGGTGAAGAACGCTGAGATCGTTTTGCATCTCGTGGACAAGTCGGGCAAACAGAAAGACGAAGGGTTGGAGTTGAAGACTCATGATGACGGCAAGGCCGAGACCAGCGGTATTCCTTATGGCAAGGTGCGCATTCAAGTGATCGCCCGCGGGTTCCGCACTTACGGCGAGGACTACGAGGTCAATCAACCAAGCCTGGAGATCACCATCAAGCTGCAGAAGCCAAAGGACCAATTTTCCATCTACAAATAGTCTGTCTGGGCCGGCATGCCATTTTTCCTGCTCCTGGTTTCTTGACAGGAGCGCTGCCTCAATGTCATGTTCAGTAGCTTTACTGATGTGCGGGAAAAATCAGACGAAAGGCTGGAGTGAAAGTACGGGTCTTTTATCACGGAAAGTGTTTTGACGGCGCCGCTTCGGCCGCCCTGTTCTCGCGTTTTTACCGGGAACGCATCCGCCCGGATGCCAAGCTTGAGTTTACCGCCCTGGTCCATCGCGCGGGCGCACTCTTTGACGAAAACCAGTTCGATGGCGACGAGAACGCCATTGTCGATTTCAAGTATTCGCCCTCGCCCCGCATCACCTGGTGGTTTGATCATCATGAAAGCGCGTTTCTCACGCCACAGGACGCCGAGCACTATCGCAACGGCGACAAGAAGCAGAAGTTTTACGACCCTGGCTTCAAGTCCTGCACCAAGTTCCTGGCCCAGGTTGCCCAGGAGAAATTTGGATTTGACCCGCGGCCTGTCGCCGATCTGGTGAAGTGGGCCGACATTATTGACGGGGCCCAGTTCAAAGACGTGCAGGAAGCCGTGGAGATGGCGCATCCGGCGATGAAGCTCACCATGGCCATCGAATCCACCAATGATGAGGCTTTTCTGCCTCGCCTGATTCCATACCTTGTCCAGGAGCCTCTGGAGCAGGTGGTGCGCGAGCCTTTCGTCGCGGAACTGCTTCCGCCCCTTCTCGCCCGCCACCGCAAGTCGATTGACATCCTGCGCCAGCGCTCAGAATGCAAGCTGGGCACGATCTACTTCGACATCACGGACCATGATCTCGAAGGCTACAACAAATTCATTCCGTATTATCTGCATCCCGATTCCGTGTACAGCGTGGGCCTGAGCCGCAGCAGCTTCCGAGTAAAGGTGGCGGTGGGCTCCAACCCGTGGACCACCCGCCAGAACATGGTGAACCTTGCGAAAATCTGCGAACGTTACGGCGGCGGCGGCCATGCCCGCGTGGGCGCGATTTCTTTTCCGGTGGACCGCGCAGAAGAGGCCCGTTCCGCCGCTGCGGAGATCGTTGCAGAGTTGCGCGCTGCCGAAGCGGCCCAGCCGGCGTAAGTGCCAAGACGCCATCTTTTTCCTGCTCCAAGTCATTGTGCCGTCACGATGAATTAAGGCGTCTGTTGCAACACGGCGCTGCTGCGCATGAAGGTTTCTGTTGAGGCCAAGTTGATGCTCCGGTAGCCTTCAAGAGTCCTTCTCAAACAGGGAGCGTTGGCGTTTCTTGGTGCCATAAGAAATGGCTGATTGCCGCAACCTGCAACATCGTTACTGAGTTGCGCTCGGGTTGTTATAGCGCCCCTGTGTTTTTTCGGATTGCGAGCGGCTGCCGCTGTTGTTACGCTGGCCCCTCAGTCGCTCACGATTATGCAATTAAGGTTGTTGCCAGGTCGAAAAAAGGAATCGGTCAAGGCTGTCCCATTGGTCCAGATCATTGAGGTAAGGTGTCCCCAATGCCAGCGCAAGTTCCGTACGGTGCCTGCCGTGGTGGAGCATGCTGGTGAGTTCTATTGTCCCGTCTGCACTTCGCGCATGAAGGTATCCGATCCCCAGCCCGTGTCCGTTCTGGCGCGCAAGAAAGCCAATAACGCTGCCTGAGCAGCTACCTTGAGTCCATGCCCAGGGGACTCGTTGCCCTGTGTCCCAAAGTCACTTTCTCAAGCGTCCTCACCCGATGCAGACTTATGGCAGCCCCAAGCGGGCGGGAGACGGATGGATGGTCTGCCCTAAACTTCTGGTTTCTTCTTTCGCTTTCTGCATTTTTGCCGGCGGACTGTCCGCGCAGCCAAAAACCGTTCCGTCGCAATCGCCCCGGCAGGCGCTTGTGGAGATGTTTTCCGGATCGGAAGAGAAAGTAAGGAAACATCTCACGCTCGAAGTCCAGAACAAGCTGGCGGAACTGATGCGCGATTATCCGGCAGGTACCGACCCTTTGCGGGCACTCACCCAGGCCGGCGCTCAGGGAACGCAGAAGTTTGATGCCTTCGATCTCGGTCCCATCCTCTTCGCCCTGAATGATTCCGCGCATCACACGCGGATGGAAGCGCACATCGATTCTGACGAGCTTGCCGGAGAGGAAGACAACATCTCCATTTCTCTCCATTCTTATCGTAACGGCGTAGAACAGGAGATGCCGTTAGGAGTGGGCTTGTTGCTCAATCTCAAGCTGCAGGAAGGCACGTGGCGGCTGAATGCCGTCACCTTCCGCGCGAAGATCCCGCTGGGCGATCCGCGCATCCTTGACCAATCCTGGCTGAATCCACAGGTATTGGGTCTTGCCACCCTGAGCAGCCTGCCTGCAGGCGCCGGCAACGCTGCAACACCCGTTCCGCAGGCCCCCATGATGACGCCGCTGCGCGCGGTGCGCCTGATCTCCTTAGCGGAGACCGCTTACGCCCTCCAGCACCCTGACCAGGGTTACACCTGCGGCATCGGCAATCTCGTGAATGTCGGCAAGGGCATGGACGATGGCGCAGTCTACAAATTCATGGACCCGGAGTTTGCTGCCGGCGTGTACAACGGCTATCGTTTCGTGCTGAGTGGCTGTCAGGGGAATCCGGTCCGCAGCTTCCAGGTCGCTGCCGAACCCTTGACCGGCCGCGGCAAGGCTTACTGCTCGGACGATCGCCGCAACCTGCGCACCTCAGACGACGGCAAGGCCTCCACTTGTTTGGCCCAGGGCAAGATGGCGCGGCAATAGCGAATCAGCGATCGATTTCTCAGCAACAAAAAAGAGGAGCGGAAGCTCCTCCTTTTTTTCTTGTGACACGTCGGCTTATTTTTTTGACTGCGCGCTGTTTTCCACTCTCAAGTTGTTCTGCACCGAGAAGACGCCGGGCACTCCGTTGGTCTTGATGAATGCTTCGTTCTTGTCGGTATCGTTGCTGACCACGCCTTCCAGCGTTACATGGCCGCCTTTGACGACGATGCGGATCGAGGGTAGTGCTCCCCAGAAATACGGGAACAGCCGGTCATCCCGGAAAAGAACGGTTGCCACCTGGCGCCGGATGCGATCATCGTTGGTAGAAGGCGGCAGAATCTCAATCTGGTTGTTGACCTTGGCCACGCCCTCAATTTTCTTGACTGCGCTTTCGGCCCAGTCCTTGATCACAGCATTCTGTACCTGGCCATAGAGAGTCACCGTATCGCCATCGACTTTGTAGGCAAGGTTGTCGAAGATCGTGAGCTGCGGCAGCATCACCAGTTCGTGCCGCACTTCGCGATTCAGTCTTTCTTGCAGCTTCTGCTCGGCCGAAGAAGATCGTGTCGCGGCGCCCTGCGCGCACGCTTCGGCGGCTACGCCCAGGGCCAATGCTGTTGCCAGCAGACAAGTCAGTGCTCTTTTCATAGCCCCTCCCTTTTGAGCTATTCGCAGAACTCGATTTTCTTGTTTTCTATAGATTAGGATGCGCGCGGAGAGGGAAAGTTGCTGCTCCTAACCATTCTTAACAGCGGCCCTTCATGATCGCTATCACCTTCGCCCGGTGAACAGGTAGAACAACTCGATCACCAGGATCAGCACCACGGTGAACTCAAGCAGGAAACCCCGCGCCTGGTGAAACTGCTCGATCATGAAGTCGTACAACTCGTCCGCGGTGCGCAGTTTCTCCTGCACCAGGAGCTGATAATCGGTGACGCCGATCTTGGCCGCGCACAGCTTGTGCAAGCGGGCGGAAAACATGTCGCCCACGAACTTCAGCGCGTTGTTGGTGCGCTCGGTCAGCTCGGTCACGTCCAGCAGCATGGTGCGCAAGCGCGTGGCCGCGGAGCGCATTCCCCAACTGGCCAGCAGGCCGGTGCTTCGCCGGTCCAGGAAGCTGTAAACCTGCTCCATTTCGCGGGTAAGGATCTCATCATAGTGGCGGAACTGCAGCAGTTGCGAGTTGGCGTATTCGAGGATGCGGATGGTTGACGCCGCGCCGGTCTCGGTGTCGTAAAGAAAAGTCGCGTTCCACCCGGCGACGACCAGATCGTTGGGATAGTACGACATGTAGCCTTGCAGCACCTCGGCGCGCTCAAAGTCCGCCAGCGGCCCGGTTTCTCCGCGTACGATCCGGCTGATCTCCGCTCCGCGCTTCTGGATGAGATCCGCGCCTGTGCCGATGCCGCGGACGGTATGAAGATGGAAGACATAATAGTCCTCGCTCAGCCAGTGGTCATAGCTCTTGACCAGCGCAGCGCGGACCTGCTCCACTTTGGGCCGGACAAGGTTGCGGCTGAGTTCGTCAAACAGTGTGCCGGAAACCCAGCTCCCGGCAAGTTGCTGGAGCCGCTGCCAGTCGCCGCGGAAAGCAAAGCGCAGCAGCAGGCTGACTACGCCGTAGTCGTAGTATTGCAGCGTCGCTTCAAACTGTTCACCACCGGGAAGTGAGACCGGCGGCAGGGGCTCGATCACCGGCGGGCGCTCGAAACGCACATATTCCGGCGCGGGATGTTTGAAAGCAGGTGTGACGGTAGTTCCGCCGATCAGCGCCCGCAACTCCGGCAGCTTGATTTCATCGGCGATGTCATACAGCGTCAGGACGATGATCGAGCCTTCGAGATCAGTCTCCGCCATTTTCCAGTCCACCGCGGCGCCTGGCCTTTCTCAAGTTTACAGGCAGTGGCCTTGCGAGGGCGCAATCAGACGAGCGGGACCTTCTCCAGCCAGCGGGCAACCCTCACATCCCACGAAAGTTCCGAGCGCATGGCCTGCTGCAGCAGGGAAGCGGCATCCGGCTCGCCGTGGACCAGAAATGTGGTCTGCGGCGGCGTCTTGAAGGTGTGCAGCCAGCGCAGGAGTTCGGAAGTGTCGGCGTGGTCGCTGAACTGTTCCAGCGCAGCCACGTGCGCGCGGATGTAGATCTCCTCGGAAAAGATCCGCACCGACTTTGCCCCGCTCTTGATGATGGCGCCGCGCGTGCCCGGCGCCTGGAAGCCGATGAAGATCACCTGGTTGCGCGGATCGGGCAGGCGATGCATCAGGTGATGCAGCACGCGGCCCCCGGTCACCATGCCGCTGGACGAGACGATGATGCAGGGGAAATGCTGCTCGTTGATTTTTTTGGAATCTTCCTGTTTTGCCGCAAAGATGAATCCCGGCCACTCTAGCGGCGACCCGAACTTCTTGATGAGCTGCCGGGCTTCCTCGTTGAATTCGTCGTTGTATTTCAGGCAGATCTCCACCGCCTTGATCGCCATAGGGCTGTCAACGAACACCGGCACGCGGGGGATGCGGTTGGCTTCCATCAACTCTTTCAACAGAAACAGAAATTTCTGCGTGCGCTCCACGGCAAAGGCCGGCACCACCACGGACCCGCCGCGATGCACCGTGTCACTGATCAGCTGCGCGAGTAACGGACGCACATCGTCATGCGGATGCCGGCGGTTGCCATACGTGGATTCCATCACCAGCATCTCTGTCTGTTCTCCGGACTCCGGACCGGCGTGGACCAGGCGCCCAGGCGCCAGGGATTCATTCGGCACGCGGCCGATATCGCCGGTAAAGAGATACTTGTGCGTGCGGCCGTCCTGGCGCAGGAAGACTTCCACCATGCAAGATCCCAGGATGTGTCCTGCATGCACAAAGCGAAAAGAGATTTCCGGGCTCAACTCCTGCATCTGGCCGAAGTCCACCGGCTGAAACACGCCCAGGCAAGCCTGGGCTTCCTCGAGCGTGTACAAAGGCAGGGCAGGATCGTGCTTGGAGGTTCCGCGCTTGTTGTGGAAGCGCGCCTCTTCCTCCTGCAGGTGGCCTGAGTCGGGCAGGATGACCGAACACAGGTCGATAGTTGGCGGAGTGGCATAGACCCGGCCGCGGAATCCTTCCTTGACCAGCCGGGGAATCCAGCCGCAGTGGTCCAGATGCGCGTGCGTCAGCACCACAGCGTCAATTTCGCGGGCCGGCACCGGCGTGTCCTGCCAGTTGCGCACTCGCCATTCTTTTTGTCCTTGGAACAGACCGCAATCGATCAGCACTTGCAGGCCGCGTTTGCCGGTCACATCGCTGGAAGTGTTGATGAGATGCTTTGAGCCGGTTACCGTTCCGGCCGCACCAAGAAATTGGAGATAGGCCACAGTCGTCCTGAATCCTGAAGGGATTTTGGAAGCAGATCATTTGATCGTAAGCTTGGAGGAAAGGCAATTGAATTAGCCGGCCCGCCCAGTGAATTAGATGAAGAATTCGCTGTTCGTTTTCGAACACGTACGCGCGAGAGCGAACACCTGGAGCACAGATGTGACTCTCCTTGCCGGCGCCTTAACCTCACAAAATCAATGACTTAACCAGGTAGCAGTTTCGGCATGAAAAGTGCCCTTCAACGGGTCGTGCTCAGACTTTTAGGCGTTCCGGCGAAGTAATTGGGTGAAGGAGCTGTTTTATGAGCCAGCTGCGCAGAACAGGTCTAGTTCTCGGTTTGGGAGTGGCGTTTCTGCTGTTTTCCGGTTTCTCTTCCTGGCACTATCTGTCGCCCGTGGCGAAGGGAACCAGTGAGGGTGTGACCCGCCACATCGCCCTGCTGAAGTCGGGTAAGGCGCAGCAGAGAGCGGCGGCGGCATATTGGCTGGGGCAGCAGAAGGCGGCGGCCGCGGAAGCCGTGGAAACACTGGTCGGGCTGTTGGGTGACACCAGTGAGGTCAACCCCGCGCAATATCGCAATCGGAGCGCTCTGCAAAAGCTCACGTTAGGTGAAGAAGCCGCTGCGGCCCTGGTCAACATCGGGCATGCTTCCGTGGAACCGCTGATTCGTGTTCTCAGATCGTCTCCTTCTCCTGAAGCGCGCAAGAACGCAGCTTGGGCCCTGGGCGCGCTGCACGACACCGGCGCGACTACCACCCAGATCTGAAGCTTTTTCGAAACGCATGCCTGGGGGCCTGCTTTGGAAACTCTCTCTCAAGACATCAGGTATGGTCTGCGCATGTTGCGCAGGAGCCCGGCCTTTACCGCGGTTGCTGTGCTCACGCTGGCGCTGGGCATCGGCGCCAACACGGCAATTTTTACCCTGATCAACGCTGTGCTGTTGAAGATGTTGCCGGTCCAGGATCCCGGTGCACTCGTGATCGTGGGCAATCCCGCCCGGGCGCACGAACGCAATGTGGGGACGCCGCAATCCGATCTTTTCTCCTATCCTCTGTACCGCGAACTGCGTGACGGCAACAACGTTTTTTCCAGGATGATGGCTTCAGCCGAGGTCAACCGCAGCAAAGTCGAGACCGCAGCCGCAAGCGTGGTGACGGAAGAGGCTGCGGGCACGCTGGTAACAGGCAACTACTTTGACGTGCTGGGCGTAAGTCCCTTCCTGGGGCGCACCTTGAAGCCGGATGACGATACTGCGAAGGCTGCGCACCCTGTCGTGGTCATCAGTCACGAATTCTGGCAACGCAAGTTGTCGGGTGACCCGAACATCGTGGGCCAGGGACTGCGGTTGAACAATTATCCCTACACCATCGTCGGCGTGGCGGCTCCGGGGTTCTTCGGCGATACGGTGGGCGACAAACAGGATTTCTGGGTCCCCATGGCGATGCAGGCGCAGATGATGCCGGGACGAGCCTGGCTGGAAAACGTACAGGTATCCTGGCTGCGCTCGATGGCGCGGCTCAAACCTGGCGTGACGATGGGCCAAGCCGAAGCCAATCTCAGCCTCCTGTTTCAGCAGTGGCTGCATGGCCCGGTGGGACGGGCGCTTGATCCCGGCGACCAGCAGGCCTTGCAACAAGCCAAGGTCCCGGTGGTTGCCGGAGGGAAGGGATTCTCCGATCTACGGGACGAATTCTCCGCTCCGCTTCTGTTGCTGATGGCGATCGTAGGGTTGGTACTGCTCATCGCATGCGTGAATGTGGCCAATCTGCTGCTGGCGCGGGCGAGTGCCCGGCAGAAGGAAGTCGCCGTGCGCCTGGCCATCGGCGCAAGCCGGACCCGGCTGATACGCCAGCTTCTGACGGAGAGTTTACTGCTCGCCTTTACCGGCGGGCTGCTTGGCCTGCTGGTGGCCGGCTGGGGAACGAAGGCGCTGCTCAAGTTGAGCATCGGCGAGCGCGCCAGCCAAGGCATTCAGGCCGCGCCCGACTTCCGCGTACTGCTCTTCACCGCGATCATCTGTTTGCTGACGGGAGTGGTTTTTGGTCTGGTCCCGGCATTGCGCTCGTCGCGCGTGGCCGTGGCGCCCACTCTCAAAGAAAGTTCTACGGCCCAAGCGCGTGCGGGACGTTTCCCCCTGGGCAAGGTGCTTGTGGCGGTCCAGGTAGCAATCTGCCTCCTGGTCCTGTTCGCCTCCGGGCTATTGGTGCGTAGTTTGGGCAATCTCAGGAAGCTCGATCTTGGTTACAGCAAAGAGCAGATTCTCATGCTTAGAGCTGATCCGGTTGCTGCAGGGTACAAGCAGGCGCAATTCATCAATTTTGAGCAGGAGATGATTGGGCGTTTGTCCGCCCTGCCCGGTGTGCGTGGCGCTACGGGTTCGGAAAATGGCTTGTTCAGCGGCACCGAATCGGGCGATGTCATGAAGATCGAGGGGTACGTGGCGGCGCGCGACCGGGACAGGATCTGTTTTTGGGACCAGGTGGGCACGAACTACTTCGGCGCTTTGGGCATCCCCATCATCCTTGGACGTGACTTAGGCCCGCGTGACACGCCGGCAGCGCAGAAGGTGGCCATCATCAATGAGACCATGGCCAGGTTCTATTTCGGAAGCGGCAATCCCCTGGGCCGCAAAATGTGGATTGAAGATCAGGAGCGCAAGGAGCAGCCGATCGAGATCGTGGGTGTAGCCCGTGACGTGCGCGACCACGCTGTGCGCGGCCCGGTGCAGCGGCGCTTCTACATACCCATTGGGCAGGCCCCTGACTCGCTCTTCGCCATCAATTTTGAAATTCGCAGCGCCGGCAAACCTGCGGCGCTGGCGGAAGCTGCGCGCAAGGCCATTGCCGCCTTTGATCCCAACATTCCCATCACTCGTGTCGCCACGGTGGAAGAACTGGTAGACCGCTCGATCTCAGAAGACATCCTGATTGCCCGCCTCTCATCGTTCTTTGGCGTTTTGGGGTTGTTGCTGGCCTGCATCGGTTTGTATGGTGTGATGGCTTACACGGTCAACCGCCGCACCCGGGAAATCGGCATACGCATGGCGCTGGGAGCGCAACGTTCACAGGTGCTGGGGATGGTTTTGCGGGAGGCCATGAAATTGGTGCTGATCGGCATCATTGCGGGAATCCCCATAGCGCTGCTGGTATCCAGGGTGTTCGCGTCCATGTTGTTCGGCCTGACTCCTACGGATCCGTTATCCATGCTGGTAGTTGTTGTCGCGCTGGCCGCGATTGCCACCATCGCCGGTCTGCTCCCGGCGCGGCGAGCCACGAAAATTGATCCTATGGTGGCGTTGCGCTACGAATGAGTGGATCCTATGGTAGTGCTGCGCTGCGAATGAGAGAATGAAGGCAGTTGGTAATTGAGTAAACTGGTAATTTGGTAATGGACGGGTAGGGAGGTCCGGCCGTCCGGCGCTAGCGGAAAAGCAGGTTTCTGGGAATTACGCAATTACCAAATTACCCAATTACCCAATCACTAAATTGTGGGAGCGGCAAGAGTGTAGTGAAAAGAGGATGCGCTCTCTCCGGTAGATTCTAAGGGAAATAGATGATTCAACTGCGCAACGTCGAAAAAACCGTAAAGAGCCCGGCAGGGACCATGTGGCTGCTGAGGCGCATTAATTTGAACGTCCGGGAAGGCGAGTTTGTCACCATCATGGGGCCTTCCGGCGCGGGGAAAACCACGCTGCTCTCCATTGTCGGCATGCTGGATGACGGCTGGGCAGGCGACTACGTCTTCACCGACCAACCGGTCCACAAGCTGGACCGCAAGAAGCGCGCCGAGCTGAACCGCAAGTACATCGGCTTTGTTTTCCAGAGTTACCATCTGCTGGACAATTTGACGGTGCAGGAAAACATCGACGTGCCACTCTCTTACCGCGATATTCCGCGGGCGCAGCGGGCCTCCATGGTGGCGGACATTCTCGATCGCTTCCAGATTGTGGGCAAGAAGGACCTTTATCCCAATCAGCTTTCCGGAGGGCAGCAGCAGTTGGTGGGTGTGGCGCGGGCCGTCGCCGGCAATCCCAAGCTGATTTTGGCTGATGAGCCAACGGGCAACCTCCACTCCGCCCAGGCCAAGGAGATTATGGAGCTGTTCGCGCGCTTGAACCAGCAGGGCACCACGATCATTCAGGTAACGCACTCGGAGAGCAATGCTGCCTACGGCAACCGGATCATCCAGCTCAAAGACGGATGGATTGTGGAAGACTCCGGAGTTACCAAGGACAGTGCTACGGCATAAGACAGGTTATCGCTTGCAAGCAGGAGATTTGGGTGTCGACTAAAGTAGAAGAAGCAGTCAGCGCGGCAACAGTGACGAGCAAGCCCATGCCGGTGCGCATCCTGGTGGCGGATGACCAGGCCGACGTGCGCGAAGCCCTGCGCCTGCTGCTGAAGGCGGAAGGCTACGCCATTGAGACCGTGAGCAATCCCGGCGCGGCCCTGGAAGCCGTGAGCAACGGGGAATTCGACATCATGCTGATGGACCTGAACTATCAGCGCGACACCACTTCAGGCCAGGAAGGGATCGACCTGCTGAGGCGCATCCAGGACATCGACAACCAGCTGCCGATCATCGCGATGACCGCGTGGGGCAGCGTGGAGCTTGCCGTGGAGGCCATGCGCCGCGGCGCCAGCGACTTCATCCAAAAGCCGTGGGAGAATGCGCGCCTGCTCAGCATCATTCGCAACCAGGTTGAGTTGTACCGCGCCATGCGGCGCGCGGAACGGCTGGAAGCGGAAAACAGCCTGCTGCGCGCGCAGAACCGCCCGATTTTCATCGCCGAATCCAAGGCCATGCAGCCGCTGTTGACGCTGATCAGCCGCATCGGCCCCAGCGACGCCAACGTGCTCATTACCGGCGAGCACGGCACGGGGAAGGAAGTGGTGGCGCAAACGCTGCACGCGCTTTCGCCGCGCAGCGGACGGCCCATGATTACCGTGAACACCGGCGGGTTGCCGGAAGGCACGTTTGAAAGCGAGCTGTTCGGGCACGTGAAGGGAGCATTCACGGATGCGCGCGTCGATCGCGTGGGCCGCTTTGAACTGGCGGACAAGGGCACGCTCTTTCTCGATGAGATCGCCAACGTGCCTCTCAAGCAGCAGGCCAAGCTCTTGCGCGTGCTCGAATCCGGAGAGATGGAGCGCGTAGGCTCTTCCCGCACCAGCAGAGTTGATGTGCGCGTGCTCTCCGCCACCAACGCCGACCTGAAGCAGGAAAGCGCGGAGGGCCGTTTCCGCTCTGACCTGCTCTTCCGGCTCAATACCGTGGAATTGCGCATCCCGCCGCTGCGCGAGCGCAAAGAAGATATTCCCTTGCTGGCGGCGCACTTCCTCAAGCAATATGCGCAGCGCTATCGCAAGCCGGTGCGGGCATTCGAACCTGCGTCGTTGCAGCGCATGATGGAGCATCCCTGGCCGGGAAACGTGCGCGAACTCGACCACGCGATTGAGCGCTCGGTCCTGATCAGCATCGGCGAGAAAATCGAGCCCGCTGACCTGGGCCTGGAGACCGACCGTGCCTCTTCCGCCAAAATAGAAGAGATGGGCCTGGAAGAAGTAGAATGTTTGCTCATCAAGAAAGCGCTGGCGCGCCATTCGGGAAACATCAGCCATGCGGCGGAGGCGCTGGGGTTGAGCCGCAGCGCGCTCTACCGGCGCATGCAAAAGTATGGTTTCTGATCCGCAGTTCCAATTTCCGGCCCGGCCGCCCAAGCGCAGAAAACTGAAGTTTGATACCCGCATTACGCTGACGGCGCTGCTCATCAGCGTGCCCGGCGTCCTGGTGGCAGAACTCATGGTCTGGCTCAGCGGGCACTCCACTGAGTTCAAGTGGACTGTGACGCTTTTCCTGGTGCTGAGCTGGATGTTCGGCACTTCCTTGCTCCACGGTGAGGTCATCCGGCCGTTGCAGACGCTCTCCAACATGGTGGCGGCCATCCGCGAAGAAGACTTCTCGTTTCGCTTGCGCGGAGGGCACCGGGACGACTCGCTGGCCGATCTTACCTATGAAATCAACTCCCTGGCCACGCGCCTGCAGCAACAGAAGGTCAGCTCGCTGGAGGCCACGGCCCTGTTCAAAAAAGTGATGATGGAGATCGATGTGGCCGTCTTCACCTTTGACCAGCAGCAGCGTCTGCGCATCGTAAACCGCGCCGGCGAGCAACTCATGGGCCGCATTGCGCCCCGCATGCTCGGCTTGACCGCGGAGGAACTGGGTCTGCAGGAATTTCTGCAAGCGCCCGGGCCGCAAACCGTGCAGATGACTTTTCCCGGCAAGCACGGACGCTGGGCCATCAGCCATACGAGTTTCCGCGAGAATGGCGTGCCCCACGAACTGCTGATCATCTCAGACTTGAGCCGCGCCCTGCGTGAAGAAGAGCGGCAGGCGTGGCAAAGGCTGATTCGCGTGCTGGGCCACGAGCTGAACAACTCACTGGCGCCCATCAAGTCGATTGCGGGCACGCTGGCCGGGCTCACGGCGCGCGCGGCCCTGCCGGAAGAGGTGTCGCAGGACATGCAACAGGGGCTCAAGGTGATTGAAAACCGCGTGGAATCGTTGAACCGTTTCATGCAGGCTTACACGCAGCTTGCCCGCATGCCCGCGCCAACGCGGACGCGTGTTGATGTTTCCCCGTTGGTGGCGCGCGTGGCATCGCTCGAGCGCCGCCTGGCGGTTAGGGTGTTGGAAGGCCCAAGCGTCTCCGTTGACGCCGACCCCGACCAATTGGAGCAGGTGCTCATCAACCTGATCCGCAACGCCGTGGACGCTTCGCTCGATCCAACGCTGCGCCACCCCGGTTCCGTCGAAGTCGGCTGGCGGACCAACGCGCGCGCGGTTGAGATCTTCATCCGTGACGAAGGCCCCGGGCTACTCAACAGCGACAATCTTTTTGTCCCGTTTTTTACCACCAAGCACGGCGGCAGCGGCATTGGGCTGATCCTGAGCCGGCAGATCGCTGAAGCCCACGGCGGAGTATTGCAACTTGCCAATCGCCGCAACGTTTCCGGCTGCGAGGCCACCATCTCTCTGCCTGTCATTTACGAACCTACTTACTTCGGTTGAAAGCCGCAGTTTGTTTAATGAACGATTCAGGGGGCCTGCAACGACGAGCTGAAGGCAGCATTTTCCCGCCTTGCGTGATCGGTGATCGCCATCACTGCACTGACTCGCGTTCATAGAACAATTGTTCGAGCAGGTGCAGATCCCTGCACAGTGCTTGGAAGGAGTCGTGTATATGGCGAAATCCATCGTTGACTTGGTATCCGAAAGAGTGGATGAACTGCAACAGATGAGAGAACAGGTCTTACGTAAGACTGAAGAAGAGGCCGGGGAACAAGGGTCGGGGAATTCCGGAT
>DASVFK010000032.1:0-49150 GCA_036380095.1 Candidatus Angelobacter sp.
CGGCATCGCGGCTACTGCTGTATTCTCTCCGAAATCAATCCTGATCAAGGCCCACACCTCCGGATCAGTCGAAGTCCGCCTGACGCTTCCGCCGGAGACCAACGTGCGCGCTGTCTCGGCCATGTTCATGGGCACGGACAAATTCCAGACCTCCACCGCCGGCGTGGCCATGACCGCCTCGCTTGCCGCGCTGATTACCTTCAACCTTACCGACGGCATCAAGCTCCAGCCTGAGTCCGCAAAGATCGCACCCGCCACCGCCAGCGACAACATGAAGATCACGCAGTGGCTCGCGAACACGGGCACGGAGCCGGCGCTGCCGGAAGGCACGGCCGCAATCCTCAACGCCAAGGGCGCGTTGGTGGGAAAGGCCACATTCGCGCCGGAGAGACTTCTTCCCGGCGAACGCAGGGAGTTCACTGCTGAATATCCCGAGCAGTTGCCGCCCGGAGATTACCGCGTGCTCTGTTCCTTCCAGTTTGAAGGCAAGACGCTTACCACCCAGGCTGAATTCAAAGTTCCATGAAGCTTCTGCGCAGTCTCGTGGTGCTGGCCGCGTGTGTAGTAGCGGCATGGGGCCAGGCCGCGCTTTCCGTCGGCTACCAGAAGCGCGTGCAGGTTGCTGTTACCGGCGCCACAGCGGCTTACTCGCTGGACTCCAGCATCGTTGAGGCCTTCGCCGCCAACGGACTGGTCACCATCACCGGCAACTCGCCCGGTGCGACCAACGTCGTGGTGGTCACGGAAGCGGGCGTGCAGACCCTGGCCGTGAATGTTCCCATGCCGCCGCCGGTTGTGCCTCCGGGTTTTGAGCGGCCCGTGCGCAGCCCGTTCGGCGAGAGCGGCGTCTACGAATTCCGCTACAACTCTGATCCGGGACAGGTCACCAACTCGGTTGATCTCAAACGCGTGCAGGGCCCTTCGTTCGAGCGCCTGCAGATGGTGAACGCCAACCTGTTTTCCGCCGGATCATCCGCTTCCCGGGTCGGCTTTCCCTTTCTTGCTTACGAAATAAGCCGCCCGCGCCGCGAATACATATTCCTTGACCAGATGGTAGGAAACTCGCCGCTCACCCTCGATGGTTACATGGTGCGCGGCATGCACATGCGGGAAGGCGATTGGCAGTTTCAGGGCGGCTTTACCTCCGTGGCCACTTTTCAGAACCTCTTCCTCGCCACTGATCGCGAATATCTTGGCGGCGTCTCGCGTTCGTTCCGGATTGACGACAGCAGCTCGGTCCAGGCAAACTTTTTCTACTTCCAGAATCCTGATTCGCAGCAGCTCGTGGCCCGCAGCGGCGCTGTGGGTACGCTGGCTTATCACTACACCATGAAAGACCGCGCGCGTCTGCTCACCGAATGGGGCTTTGGGCGCGGCCGGGCTTTTGCGGCGCGCGGCAGCTATGACGACGAGAAGAGCCATGTCAACGGCAACCTGCGCGTCACCTCGCGCAACTTTGCCTCGCTGGCGGTGAACAGCCAGCACGGACGCTTCGCTGACCTGAACGCCACGCGCAAACTCGGGGCCCGTTTCTATTCGAGCCTGGATCTCAGCCAGTCAAACTTCAACCTACCGCTGTTGCGGCAGAACACTTTCACGGCGAGCACGCTGGTCAACGTCAAGATCCATCGCAACGTCTCGCTCAGCGGCGGCAGCGCATACTCCAGCTTTCATACTCTACAGCCGCTCAGCTCGCGCGCCGCCACGCTGAACCTGCCTGCAGGCATTGATTTTTCCTCGCGCCACTTCGGCAGCGGCTTTCAATACCAACGCGCGATCAATCTTGATGGCGGCAGCGGCAACGATTACGCCGTGAACGTGCGCGGCTCGGCAGGCCGGTTCCATGCCACGGCTTATTTCCGGCATGACGTCCAGGTGCCGACGCTCACCGCCATCTTCGCGCAGATTCCCGGCCTTGAGGACGCGCTGTTTCGCGCCGGCATAACCGCCTCCACGCCTGACCAGCTCGCCGACCTCTTGCGCAACACCGCGCTGCTTGAGACCCTGGGCTTCACCAACTTGCTCAGCGTGAATCTGGCCCCGGCGCGTAACGATGAAGGCGCGTCGCTCAGCTGGATGTCGCCGGGACACAGCCATCGCCAGATCGACCTCAGCTTCTTCAACAGCAACACCGAACTGCTCCAGGGCAAGCTCGCACTTACCACGGCAACTTTTAGCTACGCGCAGCGGCTTTCGCAGAACAACAACATCGTGGGCTCAGCGGCCATGGTGCGGACCGTGAATAACGGCGTGGCGGACACGCATCCTTTGTTCAGTCTCTCTTTGCAACACCGCTTTCACACCGTTCCCGGCATGCTCCTCCCCGGACGCCACGGCATGATCGAAGGCCACGTCTTCCGCGATGACGATTCCACATCGATTTACTCGAGTGAGCGCGCGCCCATTGCCGGAGTGGAGGTGCGGCTGGATGACGATCGCGTGGCCCGCACGGACGCCCACGGCTTTTACTCTTTCCGTCACGTGCCCTACGGAGTGCACAAGGTGGAAGCCCGCCTGGAAAGCGAAGACCCTTTTTTCTACACCACGGATTCTCCTGCCACCACGGACATCAACAATACGGTCAACTTTGGCATCAATTTCGCCAAAGGGCAGGTCTTTGGATTTCTGCTGAATGATGCCGGCGCCGGAGTCTCGGGCATCACCATCGAATTGCGGAGGGAAGCGTTGCAGGGCGAACCATTCAGCCGCCGCGTGCTGACCGCCGACAACGGCAAGTTCACGTTCCCTGGCCTTCCCGCGGGCGACTACACGGTCGCGACGCTCCTCGAGTCTTACCCGCCGGGCTATTCGTTGCAGACCCTTGCTCCGCAGCAGGTCACGCTGAACGCGGGTCAGCCGGCGCGCGTGCAGTTCTCCGTGAAGGCCCTGCGCTCCATTTCCGGCCGAGTCGTAGTCTATGACAAGACCACTCTGCAGACCGTTCCTCTGGCCGGCGTGATGGTCCGCCTGAAAGAGTTGGAGCTGGAAGCGCCCACCGCCGAAACCGGGGCGTACATCTTCCGCTCGCTGCCCGCCGGGACGTACACGGTGGAGGTGGAATATCAGGGCGCCGTCGCCATCCGTGCAGTCACTCTTCCCGCCGAACCTACGAATGTTCGCGACATCGAGCTCAACGCGGGAACAAGATGACTTGACCTGGGCTCCACGCATGCTCAAAAAATGCACACATCCGCTTTTCCCTTCACCATCACTTTCGTAATCCGCGGCATGCCATCCCCGCTTGCGGTAGTCACCTCAGTGGCCTGAACCGTTGCGCCTAGCGGTTCCATGCGACACTCTGCTTCACCCGCTTTGGTTTCTCGTGTATCCGTATACCAACCCGTAAAGATTCGCGTCGCACGAAATTCCAGCGATTCCTCCACTCGCATGAAGCGAATGAGATGCCGGCCTTCGGAGACGCGAAGTCGAAGAATATACGCTCCTGGCTGCAACGTTAGGTCACCGGCCTTGGTGGGCTGGGTAAGCGTAAAGTCGGCCCCTTCGCCGCTCTCGAATATCTTTTCCTGCTGAGCGGCCGCTGCGCAAACCGTCCACAGCAGCGCGCAGCCGAGAAGAGCTGATAACAGAGCTGTTGGTTTCATATTCGCCATATCTATGGACGCATCATCCGGCCCCTGGGGTTACCAGATGCGGCTCACTTTCCTGGCCGGCTCCAGCCAGCACACCCCGCCGCAACTCTCGCTCCTTGAGCAACACAAAAAACACTGGCACCAGAATCAGCACGTGGATGGTGGACGTGATCATCCCGCCGACAATTGGCGCGGCGATGGGCTTCATCACGTCCGATCCAACGCCGCTTTCCCAGAGAATCGGCGCCAGGCTGGCCAGGACTGCCGTCACCGTCATCAGCTTGGGACGCAGCCGGCGCACCGCGCCATCGATCGCTGCTTCTTCTATGGCCTCATGCGTGAGAGGCGCGCCGGAATGCACGCGCTTCTCCATTGCTTCATGCAGGTACACCACCATCACCACGCCGGTCTCCACGGCAATGCCGAACAGCGCGATGTAGCCCACCCACACTGCCACACTGAAGTTGTAACCCAACATCCATTGCAGCAGCAGGCCGCCGGTCATGGCGTACAGGGTGGGGAAGATCAGGACCAGTGCTTCCAACACGGAATGGAAGATCATATAAAGCAGCAGGAAGATCGCGCAAAATACGATCGGCAAAATGATCTTCAGCCGTTCGCGGGCCCGCAGCTCGAATTCATACTCGCCGGACCACTGGTAGGTGTATCCCGCGGGCAGTCTCAGCTTGCTCTTCAACAGCCGGTCCGCCTCCTGGACGAACCCGCCGTAGTCCCTGGTGTTCAAGTCCATAAAGACGTAGCCCGTGAGCTGGCCGTCTTCATCTCGAATCATGGCTGGCCCGCGAGAGAAAAAAATCTTCGCCACCTGCCCGATCGGTACATGCGCTCCTCCCGGCGTGCCGATCAGCACCCGGCGCAGGCTTTCCACGTCACTGCGGAAGTCGCGCTCATAGCGGACGTTGATGGGGTAGCGCTCGCGCCCTTCCACGTTCTCGGCAATGTTTTCGCCGCCGATTCCCGACGTGATCGCCCGCTGCACGTCTTCCACTGTGAGCCCGTAGCGCGCGGCTTCTGCGCGGTCCACTTCAAAATTGATGTAAAAACCCTGGGAAACGCGTTCGGCAAACACCGCACGTGCCTGGGGCTGCCCCGCCAGAATCTGCTCCACCTGCGCCCCCAGTTGCTGAATGCCTTCCAAGGTTGGCCCCTGGATCTTCATCCCCACCGGCGTCTTGATCCCGGTCAGCTCCATGTCCAGCCGGTTTTCAATCGGCATGGTCCAGGTATTGGAGAGCCCGGGAAATTGCAGCTTCGCGTCCATCTCCTGCACCAGTTTTTCGTAGGTCATGCCTTTGCGCCAGTGCTCGCGCGGCTTGAGCACGATGGTGGTGTCATACATATCGAGCGGCGCGTTGTCGGTCGGGCTGTCAGAGCGGCCCACGGCACCAAAGACCGACTCCACTTCCGGGAAGCTGCGGATGATGCGGTCCTGCTCCTGCAGCAGCGCCGTCGCTTGTGCGATCGAGATGCCGGGCAGCGAGGTCGGCATGTACAGCGACGATCCTTCATACAGCGGCGGCATGAACTGACTGCCCAGCTTGAACGCCAGGGGAAACGTCACGATCAGAAAAATCAGGTTCAACGCCAGCGTGGTCTTGCGATACTTCAGGCACAGGCGCAGCATGGGCAGGTACATCGCCTGCGAAAACCGCGCAAACGGGTTCTTGGACTCCGGATGCAGCCGCCCCCGGATCAACAGCACCATCAGAATCGGCACCAGGGTGACCGCCAGTAGAGAAGAGAATCCCACCGCCAGTGTTTTTGTCCATGCCAGCGGACGGAACATGCGACCTTCCTGCGCCTCCAGCAGAAACACCGGAAGGAATGAAACCACGATGATCAGCAACGAGAAAAACAGCGCCGGGCCCACTTGTTTGGCGGCGTCGATCAGGATTCGCCGCCGCTCTTTCTCAGCCACGCCTTTTTCGTTGTCGGGATGTTCCGAGAGATGACGGTAGCCGTTCTCCACCATCACGATGGCCGCGTCAATCAACACGCCAATTGCCAGCGCCAGCCCTCCCAGGGACATGATGTTGGAAGTCACGTGCAGGTAGTACATGGGGATGAATGACATCAGCACGGCGAGCGGAACCGTAACAATCGGAATGAAGGCCGAGCGGAAGTGAAAGAGAAAGATGATGCAGACCAGGCTGACGATGATCGCCTCCGCGATCAGGTCACGCTGCAACGTGTGGATCGAGTCACGGATCAGCCCTGAGCGGTCATACGCCGGAACAATCTCCACTCCCTCCGGCAAAGAGCCTTTGATCTGCTTCAACTTGCGCTTGACGCCGTTGATGACCTCCAGTGCGTTCAAACCGTCACGCATCACCACGATTCCGCCCACGGTCTCCCCTTCGCCGTTCCACTCAGCCACGCCTTGGCGGATGTCCGGCCCAAAGGAAACCGAGCCCAGGTTCTTGATCAGTACCGGCGTGCCGTTCTTGCTGGCCACGGGAACGTTCTCCAGATCGGCGGGTGAACGCAAGTAGCCCAGCCCGCGCACCATGTACTGCGCGCCGCTCAGCTCGAGCACGCGCCCGCCCACTTCATTGCTGCTGCTCTTCACCCGCTCGATCACCGTGGAGAGCGGAATGCCGTACGCCAGCAGCTTGTTGGGATCAAGCTTCACCTGGTACTGCTTGACGAAGCCTCCGATCGTCGCAATCTCCGCCACGCCCGGCACCGTCTCCAGTTGATAGCGAAGCTGCCAGTCCTGGAGGCTGCGCAGCTCAGCCAGGCTGTGACGATGCGTGCGATCAATCAGCGCGTACTCGAACACCCAGCCTGCGCCGGTTGCGTCCGGGCCGATCATCGGGCTGACTTGCGCCGGCAATCTCCCGCGCAGTTGTTGCAGGTACTCGATCACACGCGAGCGCGCCCAGTAGAGGTCCGTGCCGTCCTGGAAGACGACGAATATGTAAGAGTCGCCCAGCATGGTCTGTGCCCGCACGGCCTTCACTCGCGGCGCGGCCAGGAGCGTCGTCACAATCGGATACGTTACCTGGTCTTCCATCACGTTAGGCGGCTCGCCTTCCCAGCTCGTGTGAATGATCACCTGCACGTCGGAAATGTCGGGCAGCGCATCCAGCGGAATGTGCTGCATGGACCAGATGCCCGCAAGCGTGAGCACCAGTACGGCGGTAAACACCAGGAAGCGGTTCTGCTCGCACCATTCAATGGTTCGCGCGATCATGGCTCACATGCCTCCTTCCGCCATAACATTGAGTCGCCGCAGCGCGATCGTCTGCCCGTCTTTCTCCGCTGTGATCGTCACCTGCCATGTACCGCCTGAACCCAGGTTGCCGCGGCCTTCATACACGCCGTTGCCTTTGTCAGCCAGATCCGCCGCGGTCTTCATCGCTGCCATGCCCATGCTCGGCATCGCCGGCATAAAGAAGACGACCGTGACCTTGGCTCCGCTGATCGGCGTCCCGTCTTTGCCCACCAGCTTCACGCGAAACACGTTGTCGCCCTTGTGCGGTGGATCAGGCTGCGTCGTCAGCTCGATCTTTGCCTGCTGCGACGCAGCCGGGCTTGCAGCAGCTGCGGGACCGCCCGCTCCCGGTGGCGGAGGGACGAACGATCCGGCGGCCGCCTGCAACTGGCTTTCTGAATCGATCAGAAAATTGGCCGAGCTCACCACCGTCTCGCCGGCGGAAAGTCCTTTGGCGATCACCGTCTTGTCTCCCACCTGCTCGGCTGCCTGCACGGGCCGCGGATCAAACACGCCCTCCCCGCGACTCACAAATACCACCTGGCGCGCGCCCGCATGCAGCACCGCCGAAGATGGCACCACCAGCTTTCTTCCCAAAGGAAGCTTCAGCGCCACGTTTACGTACATGCCCGGTGTGAGCTTCATGCCAGGATTCAAAAACACCAGCCGCACCCGCGCGGTGCGCGTGTTCATATCCACTTGCGGCAAAACCTGGCTCACGCGGCCGGTAAAAGTCCTGCCCGGAAAAGCGTCAACCGTCACCGCTGCCGGGTCGCCCGGCTTGATCTTGCCCAGATCGTCCTGAAAGACCTGGGCATAGACCCACACAGTTGAGAGGTCGGCGACGGTATACAGTTTCGTCTCCGGTTGCACGTACATGTTCGGCAGCGCATTGCGCTCGGTGATGTAGCCCGAGACCGGCGAATTGAATGTCAGGTCTGTGATCGGCTTGCCGGTAGCTTCGAGTTTCTCAATCTCGCTCGTCGGTACTTCCCATTGCTCCAGCCTCTGCCGTGCCGCCGCAAGCAAGGATTGTGCTCCCGCGCTTACGCCGGCCACGGTGCTCGCCTGCATTGACTCAGCGTTCTTCTTCGCCAGCAGGTATTCCTGCTCGGTCGCTAACAGGTCTGGGCTGTAAATGGTGAACAGCGGCTCGCCCTTGCGCACCAGCTGGTATGTGCGGTCGCCGTACACCTTGCGCAGCCATCCGGGGAAGCGCGTTTGCACGTAGGCGATCCGGCTTTCGTCCACTTCAACGGTCCCGGGGGAGCGGATCTCATCCGTCACTTGCTGAAACTCGGCCCTGGCCAGCTTCACCCCGATCATCTGCATTCTCTCGGGCGTAAGTTGCACCGGATTGAGCTGAGGCTCAGGTGAGGGCGCTGCCTTGGCCATAGGTGCTTCTGCCGCCACGGCGCCGGCCGCGCCCGCGGCTTGGAATTTCCGCATCTGCCACAGCAACGCCGCTGCCAGCACGATGCTGACGAACAGCACCGCGATGAATGCGATCTTATAATTGCGGTTCTCTCCATTCGGTTTCATGGCAATGTCACTCCCGTCAGCGACTCCAGCCGGGCCAGCGCCGCTTCATGGTCGCTGAGCTCCTTTTGGTAGTCCTCTTCAAACTTGAGCACGTCGAGAAAGGAAGAAAGCAGGGTCTCGAAATCCTGGCGATTGGACTGGTAGGCGGCCATGGCGGCGCGGAATGTCGCCTCCGCCTGCGGCAGCAGGCCTTCGCGATAGATCTTGAGTTGTTCAGCGGAAGTCTGGGCCAGCACGATCTGCTCCTTGACCTCGGCCGCGCGCCTCTGGACCTCTGCTTCCAAATCCGCGGACGCGGCCTGTTGCTGTTCCTGCGCCTGCGCCAGCTCGGCCTTGCGCCGCCCGCGATTGGGCAGGGTGACGCTGAACGTGAACATGTAGTAGTCGCGGAACTGGCGGTCGGTGTTCTGATACATGAATTGCAGCCCCATGTCAGGGCGGAATTCTTTGTGCGCCAGCTCCGTCTGTTTGCCGGCTCTCAGCAACATCTGCCGGCGCGCCTCCACTTCGGCGCTTCCTTCGCTCACCTTACCAACCAGCATTGGCGAATCCGCTGGAAGCGCCCGCTCGCGCAGCGGTTCGGTCACAATGTCTGGCGAACTCTGCGCGCGGCCCAGCGCCTGCTTCAGTTGCGCTTGCAGCTCGCCCTGTAGGCGGTGGTGCATGTTGATCTCCTGGAGGATTTTGGTGTGCTGGAGTTGCGCCTTCAGCACCTCCTGCTGGCTGCCCTGGCCCACGCGATAGCGCGATTCCGCCACCTGCTCCAACTGGCCCAGCACCTTGTCATTGCGCTGCAGGATTGCCAGAGTCTGCTGAAGGTAAGCCAGGCGGAAGTAGGCGACTTTCACCTGCGCGGCGATTCCGCGTGCCACCGCGTCGGCCTGCGCCCGTAACGAGCCGGCTTCCAATCCCGCCACTTGCGCCCGCAGCGCGCGCTTGCCTGGCCACGGGAATTCCTGCGCTGCGCCCAGACCGATGTAAGCAAAGTCGCTGTTGGTGTAACCGGCAAACGGCCGCGGACTGCCCACATTCAATTGCTGGACCACGATTTGCGTATCCGGCAGGGCACTCGCCTGCTTCTGCACATGGCTTGCCGCCGCCTGCTGATGCAACGCGACCTGTAGGGTCGGGTTTTTCTGCCGCGCTTCTTCCAAAAGCTGGGCCAGAGGCGTTGGAGCGGCTGCTTCTTGCGCACGGGCAGTCAAGGCAGCGGCACACACAACCGCAATCAACACGAGCAAATTGGACAATGCTTTCATCATTCCTCCGTTAGGAATAGACACACCTGCGCACGCACATGGGCGTGGCCGGATGATGAAAGCTGGATCTAGATTCTCAGGATGGTGTTGTGACCGGGTGGAGATTCAGGAAAGGCGAGAATGTCCTTTTCGATCGTGGCAACGGGCAAGGCCGTGGCCTGCGGCGGCACCGCGAGTGTGCCATGTGCCACCACTTCCAGCGATGACGAATAACGCTGCTTGATCTGGAATGAGCTGCTCTGGATCGTGGCGGATTTATTGCAGCAGGAGTGCGAATCCGGCATGTTCGAACCACCGCATTGCTCGGCCATGTGGCGGCAGCAGGCCATTTCCTCTTCGCTCATCTGCACGCCGGGCGGTGCGCAGGCCAGCAGAGGCGGAGCCAAGATAGTCATGGCCACCAGAGCGCACACGAACTTGCGCGGAACCAGCACGGTCTTAATTCTACGCCTGGAGCGCTGCGGCGTCTCCGTGATGCACGTCACATGCCGCCGGGAGCCTGTTACTGGATGGCGTGAACGATCAATACCGGGTTGTCATCTTCCTGCACGCTTGCGTGTGGGTTGGGGGCCGCCAGCGCTGCCGTGGCTTTTTCAAAGTCTGAGGTCATTTCCACCAGCTCGCCCTGCTTCAGCACCAACACCACGTCGCACTGCTTGACCGTGCTCAACCGGTGGGCGATCACGAACGTAGTCCGCCCGCGGATGAGCTGCTCGGTCGCCGCCAGGATCTCCTGTTCGGTATGGATGTCGACGGCGCTGGTGGGTTCATCGAAAATCAGGATGGGCGCGTCTTTGAGGAAGGCGCGAGCGATGGCCAGCCGCTGCCTCTGCCCGCCGGAAAGCCGGCAGCCGCCCTCGCCCACCTTGGTGTCATATCCCGCAGGCAGCGCCATGATGAAGTCATGTGCTCTGGCCGCGCGCGCGGCCTGCATGATCTCCTCGCGGCTGGCGCTGTTACGTCCGTAGGCGATGTTCTCCGCCACAGTGGCGGAAAACACTACCGGCTCCTGCAGCATGATGGAAAACTGGCGGCGCAGGTCGGCCAGGCGATAGCAACGCAGGTCGTTGCCGTCCAACAGCACCTGCCCTGAGCAGGGATCGTAAAAGCGAGTGAGCAGGTTGACCAGCGTGCTCTTGCCTGAACCGCTCGGCCCAATAATGCCCACGCGCGTGCCTGCAGGAATGTCAAACGAAACGTGATCGAGCGCGCGCCCTGACGATGGGTATTCGAGGCTCACTTCGCGAAAGCTAATCTCCCCCCGCGCGCGCTCCAGAACGATGGCCGATTGCGGATCGTTCACCTCGGGCGCTTCGTCCATCAGCGCCGCTGCCCGCCGGATGCTCACCATCCACCCTTCCAACTCCGGCAGCTTACCGCTGATGGTGCGTAGCGGGTCATAGAGCTGCGTCATGTAGGCCATTACCAGCAGCAGCTCGCCCAGCGTGAGCGCGCCTGACTGCACGTGGCGCACGCCCACCCACATCGCTGCAGCCGATCCCACCGCGATGGTCCCGGTCACCAGCACATGGAAACGCGCCTGCATGGACGCCACTCGTACCTGCTCTTCCATGCGGTGGCGCGAGCGCAGCTTGAAGCGCTGGTCTTCAAACTGCTCCTGGCCAAATGCCTTCACCACGCGGATGGAAGAAAGCGCCTCGTAAAGCACCAGCATGGCCGAGCTATCGAGCTTGCGGATGCCGTCCCACCCGCTGCGCGCGCGGCGGCCCGACCTTCTTGCCAGCACCCACAGCACCGGCGAGACTGAAACCGCGATCACCGCCAGCATCCAGTCCAGGCGCAACGTCACGTACAGCAGCCCGGCAAAGCTCAGGCAGGCGCTCACCAGCGGCATCACGCCCTGAAGAAAAACGTACTGGATGGCCGGCGCGTCATTCTGGATGCGGTAGGCCAGTTCGTTGGTCCCTCGTTTGTCATGGAACAGCAGGCGCATACGCTGCACGTGCCAGAAGAGATGGGTGCGAAAATCCAGCACCAGCTTTTCTCCCGTATAGGTCTGCAACAGCCACGCCGCGAAGGCCTGCAGGTTCATCAGCAGGCTCAGCGAAAGCAGCAGCCCCACCGCCACCAGCAGGTTGGCGCTTTTCCAATGGAGCAGCCACCCCGGCAGCAGCGACTCAAGGACATGTGGTAGCGGCTGGCTGCCCACAACGTTATCCACCACGATCTTCAGCGGCACGGCCAGAAGCAGGGCGATAGGCGCCGCCAGCACACTCAGAAAAAATATGATGGCAAGATGCGGCCAATAGGGACGCGCCAGGCGCAGCAGGCAGCGATACAGGGCGCGTTTCTCGGCGATCTCGGGTTCCATGGGTGGAAACTTCGGCAGTTGCGATGCGTCGAATGAATAGTAGCAACAGTCCCGGCGAGGTAAGTTCCTTTTTGCGAAAAGTATTTCGGGGCACAGGTAAGTGATTCAGCGGAGGAATTACTGATCTTTATCCCAGTGAGCCGTAGCCGTCATACCACCCGCTGAACTCCTCTGCCAAAGTTGTCAGCTCGTCCCAGAGTTCGCCCATGTCCCTCACAGGATCGGGCTCTTTGGCAAAAACCAGCCAGTTGACATCATCCGCGCCAAGCCCCACTTGTGCGGTCCAGCCTCGATCACGCAACCGGACGGCAACTCGTTCGGCATTCGGCTTTTCAGGAAAATAGAAAAAGTGTTCTCGCGCCAGGTCGTCACTTGTCCGAATTGGCCGTACGTTTCCCATCAATCCTCCTTCAAGCTAGGCTTGCACACGCATCACTACCAGCGTCATGTCGTCATGCTGTTTGGCGCCGGCGGCGAACGCGTCGGCGGCGCGCATGAGATGCTCCAACAGGTCACGGGCTTTCATGCCGGCCAGGGACTTCACCGCCTCCGCAAGCCGCTCTTCACCCCACTCTACAGTCCGGCCTTTACAGCATGGCTATCTAAGAAGCTGATGGAATTGTGCTCGCGTTTCCCGGCCAAGCCGGGCTGGGAAACATAAAAGGGGCGATGGGGCGCGCTCACGCCAAACCAACTGGGTTCGCGATACGTGGTCACGCGCAGGTGGTACGCCAGTGCGGCGATGAACAGGAATCCAAGCAGCAAGAGGCGTCCGGCTGGCCGCCGTGATCTGTACTTTACCGGCAATGGCGACAGTTTTGCAGTAGCCATATAGATCAGTCTGGGGAAAATACTATCTCAAACTAATGGCTGCTGGCTTCATTCTTGTAAACCTTCCCGTCCTTCATCACAAACACTACACGGCGCACTGCGGTGATGTCTTTCAGCGGGTCGCCTTCCAGGGCGATGATGTCTGCCTGCATGCCCGGTGCAATCGCGCCGATTTCATTCTGCAAACCCAGCGACTCCGCAGCGCGTGACTCCGCCGCCACGAGCGCGTCCATGGGGTGCTGGCCCGCCTGCATGCGATAGATGAACTCCTCCGCGTTGCGTCCGTGCGCTCCGGCCACTGCGTCCGTGCCAAAGACGATTTTCAGGTTCTTGGTAGCGAGCGCGTGCTGGAACATCTCCGCGATCACCGGCAGCACTTCTTTCATCTTGGCGAAGCCTTCTTCCGTGTAACTGCCCACGCCGAGGAACCTGGGTTTGTTATCGAGGTAGTTGTAGATCACCAGCCCGATCTGGGGATCGAAGAAGGTCCCATGCTGCGCCATCGCGTCCAGGTCTTCCTGCGTGGCGTAAGTTCCGTGCTCCACCTGCGTGCAGCCGGCGATGGCCGCCGCACGCACGGTCGAACGATAAGCGTGGACCACGCTGCGCAACCCCTGAGCCTTGGCTTCACCGCATGCGGCCTGGAGCTGTTCATCGCTCAGGGTCTGGCCGCCGCCTTGGCGGATGCTGCGTGACGCGAAGATCTTTATCACGTCCGCGCCATCGGCTTTGAGTTTGCGCACGGCTTCGCGAATCTGCTCCGGCGTGAGCTTGGAGTCTTCAATCGGGTTGAGCGCGGTCAAGATGCGCGGCCCCGGAAGCGAGCCGCTCGCAATCGCCGCGCGCAGGTCCTTATCTTCCGGCGAACCCACGCTCTGGATGGTGGTAAAGCCGGCCATCAGCGTGGCGTAACTGTTGGCGGCGGCGGCCAGCGCGGCCTGCGGTTGCGTTTCGCTCTTGTCCTCGATACGGCCGTTGGGGCCAAAGTGCCAGGTGATGTGGTCATGCACGTCAATCCATCCCGGCAGTACCGTGAGCCGGCTGAGGTCGTAGGTCGGTTTGGCCTTGCCGTTTGGCTCCACGCGCACGATCTTTCCGTTTTCGACCACGATCTGCGCGTTGTGTAGAACATGGCCTTTGCCATCGAGCATGGCGCCGGTCTGGATCACGACTGGCGTTTGTTGGGCGCTCATTCGGGCGAGGGCCGCGACGTAAAGAACCACAAGCGTTACTGCCCATCTTCTTTTCATCATGGGTCCTCGATTGTATCCAATGTCCCCGGCAGTGGGTTATTCGGACACACCCGCTCTCTCTTGCTTAGATTTAAATTTATGAAAACAAACGGTTTATGCGATGGCATTTGGTGGAACACGGGATGCACTACATCCCGCAAGCAGCCGAAGCGATTGAGGCCGGTTACTTCCGGTCCACACGCCAGGAGACATTGCGATCGTGGAATGGGAGTGACCAGAATGCTAGCAAAAAACCACCGGAGAGTTATGAGATTTCTCAGTTACAAAAACTTGGCCATCGCTTTAGTTCTTGCCCTGTGCACGGGCGTCTTGGGCCGCGCCCAGGACAAAGGCTTCACCGAATATGAGACCTTTCAGGGCACCGTGAATTCTGAAAACCGGGTCCTGAAACTCGATTCCACCGTGGGCTGGAACTTCAACAAAAACTTTGGCGTGTTTGGCGGCGTGCCCTTGTACCTCTCGGGTACGGCTTCCACCACAACCACCACCGGCACGACGCCGAGCGCCAGCCACACCGGGATGGGGGATGCTTACGCGGGGATGCTGTTCCGCGCGCCTGGCAAGACAATGAAATACGCAGGCGCTCTCACCGTCTACATGCCCACCGGCAATACCGCCGATGGTTTCAGCAGCGGAAGCGCTGCCGTGGATTTCAGCAACCACTTTGGGATTTCGCTGAAAAAGTTCACGCCGTTCGTGGACGCCGGCGTCAGCAACAGGGTGCCGGACTCGCAGTTTTCAACCCGACAGTTCACCTCCAAGGGCACCATCACGCACCTGGAAGAGGGTGCGGACTATGAAGTGGTGAAGCATGTCTATGCCGGCGCCTCGCTCTACCAGATTGTTCCGTTCGGCAGCCAAACCATCTTCAGCCGCGTGGACCAGGGCGGCGGCGGCCAGGGCAAGAACCCGTTTGACAATGCGCCCCAGGCCACCGGCAACAATTTGACCCGCGAAAACGGGTTTAACGCATGGGTCGGCTTTGAGCCTAATTCACTGTGGCGGGCGGAAATCGGTTTTACCCGCAGCGCCACCTTTGACCTGAACAGTCTTGCCTTCAATCTGCGCTTCAACGTGGGCAGGATGCTGCGTTCAAAGAAGTCTGCGTAAGGGAGGGAGTACACCATGAAAGTGAAATTCACATTGGCCCTGATGGCGCTGTTCTGTTTCCTCGCCGTTCCGGTTTTTGCCCAGCACGATTCGGGCGGTCACGGCGGCTCCGGCGGCGGCAGCATGCACGATTCGCATGGCTCCGGTCATGACGCCAACGAAACCCATGGCGGCCACGGCGACCACGATAATGACGCCAACGAGCACCACGGCAAGCACGGCGACCACGACAGCCACGGCAACTTTGCCGCAAAGTTGTCGTCCAACACCAAGCTCGCCGCCACGCTGCAGGCTCTTCTGCCTCCAGGGACCAACTTGCAGACTGCCGCACAAGGGTTCAAAAACCTGGGCCAGTTCGTGGCCGCAGTGCACGTCTCCAAGAACCTGGGAATTCCTTTTGACCAGCTGAAGACCAAGATGACCGGACCGCCGCCGGAGAAACTGGGACAGGCGATCCATGACTTGCAGCCCACAGCAGACGTAAAGGCCGCACTCAAGCAGGCCAAACGCCAGGCTGAGGCCGACCTGGAAGGCTCCGAACACGATAACGACAAGAATAAGAACGCCAGCACGGCCAAACATAACGACAACGATAAGGACGACGACAGCAAATAAACGTCCTGGTTCCTTTTGCCCATCACTCACTGCGTCCTCGACAACGCAGAAGGCGGCCCGACTGGGGCCGCCTTTTTTTAGTTTGCAACATGTTCATGCTGGTGGCGGTCATTTGTAGCGAGACCGAACGATGAATTCTTGATCTAACCCCGACCAAAGGGCTCGTGTTCTCAACTTCGCCCTCCTCGCGACGTACCCATCCCGAATCTTCGAAGCCGAGCCTTGGTTTGGTGAGGCTGAGAAAGAGAGGGACCTGCCCCGCTGCGGTTTGTCCGCACGAATGAGCCCTGGGCTGAGCGGCTGCGCCCGTGGATGGCTACCGGAGACCTGGGCGGAGCAGGTTCCTCGGTCTCGCGGAGAGTTCCTGTGAAATCGAAGCGGCATTCAAATGCTCGACCTCGGAATGGCGGGTTGCAGGGTCTCGTCTAGAGTAGGTTAGTCTTTGTTTTAGACCAGAGCCAACGGGGGAGTGAGCGACTCGGAGATCGGCATCCATAAATCTGACCCAATCTCGTATGACTACCCCGCCATCCTCATCCCCGTCACTTCCTCCAGCACGCGCACCGGAGCCACCTTGGGGCTCACCAGCGCATCCGCCGGAACAATGAAGGTCTGCTCCAGGGCGAACTGGCCGGACATCACGGCGTGGGGGACGCCATCGGTGTAGACCATCCAGCAGCAGCCGGGCTTGAAAGCCAGTTCAAACTTGGGCGAATGGGCCTGGAAGTCGGCATTTTCCTTCAGCCAGTCGTGCAGATAAAGCATGTACTCGTCATAGCGCGAGCGGTCAGGCACCGGCAGGCCGATCCGGGAAGCAAACGCCGCCACGGCAGCCACCAGCGGCGGGCGCAGAGGCGGCTTGATCGCCTGTTTCTCCAGCACCTTGGGCAGGAATTCATGAAAGGGCTCACCTACGTTCCACACGCGCGACTGCTGGGGGTTGATGTTCACGAACACGCGCAGGATACGGGCACCCTGCGTAGGCCGCGTGGGGAAGGCGTCCACGTGTAGCAGGTCGTTGCGCTTGTGCAGCGGAAGATCGCGGCCCTGTTCTTCCACCGGGCGGAAGCTGGCAAAATCCAGCTTTAGCTTGCCCGCATAGGGGGCCAGGAAGCGTGCCAGGAACCCGGTGACCTCCTGGGAGAAGCGCCGCATGATTGCATGCAGGCGCGCAAGATCGGCCGAACCGGCGTCCACGCCTTTAAGCACGTCAGAAGATGGCCGGTACGAGATGTTCTTATGAAAGCGTGAGCCCGTCTGCTTCTGCGAGAGCAGAAACCGGGCGTCTTCTTCAGGAAAATCGAACGGCGTCCTGGCGAAGAGCAGCACTTTACCGTGTTCGAGCTGGTCACAGTACCAGCGCGCCTGCTCCGGCGCATAGGACGTAACCTCGAGCAGGGCGGCCGAAGTGGGGTTGGTTTGCATCAGGTCAATCATACGCCCAGGCCTGCGCGTGCGTGGTTTACCAGTTCGGGACTGAGCCGGGCGTCCCATCGCGCTACTCCACCCCCAAAATAAGATGTAACCTCTGCGCGGGAGGCGCCTCTATTCAAGTGTCCACCCACCAGGCCGGAAACAGCCTGCTGGGGACACCCGGTGGAGGAAGATGTGAGCACCATCCCAGCGCCCGGCGCAACACTCCCCATGCACCTGCAGGATGAAGCGGTGGTCCAGCAGGTGCTCGCGGGCGAGACCGCGCTCTATGAAATCCTGATGCGGCGTTACAACCAGCGCCTGTACCGGATGGCGCGCGCGATCCTGCGCAATGACGCCGAAGCCGAGGACGTCATGCAGGACGCTTACGTGCGCGCCTACCAGCATCTGCGCCAGTTCGCCGGAAAGTCCTCGTTCGCCACCTGGCTTACGCGGATCGCCATTCATGAGGCGCTGGCGCGCAAACGCCGCCGCGGCCGACTGGAAGAACTCGACGCCCTGCCGCTGAACGGAGAATCCATGCCTATCCTGCAATCGCCGGGCCCCAGCCCGGAAGACGGCACAGCACGCTCCCAGATGCGCGAACTTCTGGAGCACGCAATTGAACGCCTCCCGGAGGCCTATCGCACCGTGGTTGTGATGCGCGAAGTGGAAGAGATGTCCGTGGCCGAAACCGCCGCCGGCCTTAGCCTGACGGAAGCTGTGGTGAAGACGCGCCTGCACCGCGCCCACGCCATGCTGCGCAAAGAAATCTATTCGCGCACCAAGGGAAAGGCCAGCGAACTCTACCAATTCCAGGCCCCGCGCTGTGACCGCGTGGTCAAAAACGTATTTGCCAGGATCCTTGCGCCAACGCGCCGAGATTCTGGACCCATCAACTAGGCCGGCCAGTCTGCCCGCAGCAAAAAAGCAGCCCACCAAAGGTGGGCCGCTTTTGTTTCAGCGCCTAACACAAAACGCAAGAGTCAGAAAACAAGCTGGGCCTTGATCTGGATGAGGCGCGGTGAAGCGTCGCCGCCAAGGAACGAGCCCAGGACGCTGGTTGGATTACTTACCGTGGCGATGACGTTCCCGAACTGGGTCGAGGTGATGTCATTGACCGGCAGATCGAAATTGGGGTGGTTGAACAGGTTAAAGAACTGCACGCCGGCTCCGATCTTCGCGCCCTCCCAATGCGGAATGTTGAAGTTCTTCATCACCGCCATGTCCGTATTGAAGAAGGTGGAACCACGGAACTGATTGCGTGCCTGGTTGCCGAACCCCGTGGTCGGCGAGCTGAAGCCGTTGATGTTCAGGCAGGGCGCGCCCACCGCTGCTTGCTTGCCGCAACTCGAGATGGTGGTTGGGCCCGTGACGTTGGCAAAGATGATTCCGGTCGTTCCGGCCACGTTGTCAACGAAGTTGTTGGCCGCGAGCGTGTTGGAAACGCCTCCGTCAAAGACCGTGAAGGGCAGGCCGCTGCGCGTAAAGATGGTCCCGGAGAGTGCCCAGCCCTTGAACACGACATTTGGCCCCCACTGGAACATGTGGCGCAAAACGTCGTCCCACACATAGTTCATGCTGAAGTAGTTGCGTACGTCGTAATCGGCGCTGCCATAGTTCGCGCGCAGGTTGAAGGGATTGGTCGGGTTAAGAATGCTGGGCGCCGTAGCGAAGTTAAACTGGAGGAAGCCGCCGTTGGAGATTTCGTCCAGGGCATGGCTCCACGTATAGTTTGCTTGAAACGCAACGCCGTGGCTGAAATTGCGCCGCACGCTTGCCGTCACGCCGTTGTAGTTGGAAATGCCGATGCTTTGGATCTGGTTCACGCCGCTGAAGCGCGGATCAGGGGCCGCAGGGGGAAGGCCCACGAATCCCGGAAACCCAAAGGCGTTGACGCCGATGTTCTGCACCGGCAAAAAGATACCGTGGTTGCCCACGTAGTTGACGGCCAGAACTGTGTATTTATCCAGACTCTGCTGCACCTGGAGGTTCCATTCCTGGTATCGCGGCTGCCGGATTTCAGTGTCGGAAGCTGTCACCGCTGGAGGAGCGAACCCGGGAATCAGGGCCTGAAGCTGCGCCAGAGTCGCTCCATTGGCAAAGCCGGAGGAAAAAGCGGTGTTCGAAGCGGCCGCCGAATTGAACAGATTGCCCTGCGGATTGCCCGGGGACTGGGTCGGGGACAGCGGCAGGTTGCTGGGAGTAAAGCCCGCAAGTTGTGGCGGGTTGCTGGCAAAGTTGTCCACGATCACCGCCGGGAATGAATCGCCAAAAATGCCGAAGCCGCCGCTGATCACCGTCTTGTTATTGGCAAACGGGCTCCAGGTGATGCCGATGCGCGGCTGCCACACGATCACGTCGGTGGAGGGATATGCCTGGTGGAAGCCGCTCTGCAGCACGGCGTTATATGGAACCCCCGGGTTGTGGGGAAGACTGGTAAAGGGGGCCACCAGCCGGGAGAAACAATTCGTCTGGCACACCGGGTTGGAGTTGTGATCGATGCGCAGGGCCACGGTAACTTTCAACTTGTTGGTCACGCGCCACTCGTCTTGCCCGTAAATGCCAAGACCATAGAGAGCCATGGGCTGGCTGAGCCGGGTGGGAAAGTTCTGTTGCAGGTTGCTTCCCGTGCTGCCGCCGTTGAAGAAATCATTGAGCGTGTTGACCGTAACCAGTCCGCTGGTGCCGATGCCGAAATCAAAGTCGGTCACGTCACTGCGGCGATAGTTCACGCCGAACTTCATCGTGTGTTTGCCTTTGGTCAAGGAAAAGTCGTCCACGAACTGGTATTGGGTCACGTTGCGGCCCTGGGGGAACAGATTGCCGATCACGCCGCCCAGCGTGGTGAGCGAGTTATCGGCAAAAGCCACGGTGGTTGGGAAGGCCGCCAGGGTTGCACTCCGATCGGCGTTAGTGAAGATCGCGCTGTACCACTGGCCTGAGGCCTTGAATTCGTTCACTGCGTTCTGATTGAGTGTGTGCGTCCACACCAGCTGGCCCTGGTACTCCGGCTGGTTGCTCTCGACGTTAAACAGCGGGTTGATCGGGTCCGTGACCGTGGCCTGGACCCCATGATCGGTCTGGAACCGGCCAAAGAGCTGGTCGCTCTGGCTGAAGTTCTGGTCGATGCGGAAGCTCAACTGCCATTCATGCGTGAAGTTGCTTGCCGTGGATTGAAACTGCAGCACGCACGGGGTGGCTGCGGGTAGAGCAGTGACTCCGGCGTCGCCGCAAGTGGTGAATGGCGTGGCCGCGGTGGCGCCCACCGCGTTCTGGTAGAGCGAGAACATGTTCTGGTAAAACGGCACCGACTGGCCCAAGCCCAGCGAAGTCAGATTGGCAATGGTCCCGGCGGCAAATTGCGGACTGGGGATGAGAGTCTGGGTGCTGGTCGGAAGTATGACCCGCAGCCCTTCCGTGTTGAAGAAAAAGAAGGTCTTGTCCTTCTTGATCGGCCCGCCGAACGAAGCCGCCCACTGGTTGGCGTTGTCAAAGGGTCGGGGCGTGCCGTTGAGGTTGTTGAAGAAATTGTTGGCGTTCATCACCCGGCCGTTCCAGTAATAAATGGCGTTGCCGTGCCAGTTGTTGGTGCCGGACTTGCTCACGTAATTCACTTGCGCTCCCGCAAGCTGGCCATACTGCCCGGAGTAGCCATTGTTGACCACAGTGGCTTCCTGCACATCATTGGTTCCCAGCAGCAGGTTGGTGGCGCCTGAGTTGTTCAGGTTCAGGAACGGGTCGTTGTCGTTCTGTCCGTTCAGCGTAAACAGGTTGGATGTGGCGGGCAGGCCGAAGGTGGAGAAGTTGCCAAAGCCGGCGGCGGTGTTCATCACCGCTCCCGGGGCGGTCTGTCCCACCGCGCTCAAGTCATTGCCGGGGTTGGGAAGCTGTGAAATCTGCTCGCTGCCAAAAGTGGTGGTTACCTCCGGACTGATTTGCACTGCCGGCGCCGTCACTTCCACCGTGGTGGTTTGCGTGCTCACCACAAGCTGGACATTGGCGGCGATGCTCTGCCCCACCATCGCTTGCACCGTCCTGGTTGACTCCTGGAACCCGGTTGCCGTGACCGTGATCTTGTAACTCCCGGGCGGAAGCAGTGAAAAACGGTAGAAGCCTTCGGCGTTGGTGGTCGCGCTGGACTCAGCCCCGGTGGCCTGGTTGGTCGCCGTGACTTTCGCTTTCGTTACCAGCGCGCCGGACTGATCGGTGACCACCCCTGTGATGTCTCCGGCCGTAGTGGATTGCGAATAGGCCGGAGCAACAACAAGTATGAAGGCGGCCAGCATAAGAACAACTAAATAACGAATTGCTGTGACTTTCATGAATTTGTCTCCATCAATCGTGGTTAAGGCGGGTCACTTTGCTGAACCGTTCCCCGGATGAGAATCTTCTTTTCGTTCGCGCTGGGAAGCGGAAAACAGCTTCCGCTAGTTACTATTTAATAATCAGCAGATTTGTTGCCAAAGTGCGTTGCGCTTCAGAGCAACGGACCCAAGCTGATGAAAACCAGCCAGGTCGGCTCAGAACGGCCGGAGCTTGGGCGCCCGGGGATTTCAGATTCAATAGGAGCAGCTGTTCGCGATATGGAAGTACAAAGCCGGAGAAGCTGGTTGCGAACGCGGGTTAGAGGGGAACTAGGGTTTCTTCTTGTTCGCAGGCGCCAGAGCTTGCTCCAACTGCGCAATAGTTTCTTTCACCTGCTGGGCCAGGCTGCCTTGGGGGTCAAGCTTCAGATACTCTCTGAATTCGCCGAGCGCCGCCGAAGCGTCTCCCTGCTGCAGATAGATGTTGCCCATCAGGACGTGCGGACCGGCATACTCCGGATTCAATTCAATGGCCCGCTTTGCATGCGGCGCGGCTGCCTGCCACTTGTTCATCGCCGCCAGGGTGCGCGCCAGTTCGTAGTGGGCCTCAGCCGAATCAGCCCGCAACTCCAGGCTGTGTTCCAGCGCCTTCTGGGCTTCGGAAAATTGTCTCTGCTGGTTCAGCGCCGACCCCACACCCAGAAACGCCTGCGCGTTGGCCGGCTCCACTTTGCCGGCCTCCTCAAACGCCCACTGCGCATCACTCCAGTGCTGGAGCTGCATGTTGGCTAGGCCCAGAAGCATATAGCCCGGGCCGTACCAGGGGTCCTGTTGTACTGCTTTCTTGAAATACACGATGCTCGCTTCCGGATCGTGCCCGCGGAACAGCAGCTCCTGTCCTTTCTCCATGGCCTCACGCGATGCGGCGTTGGAAGAAGCGCGGGCCGGCGCGCTGGGCGAGGCAGGGCGGGGCGGCGACGGCGCGTTGAAATCCGGACGAAGATCGAGCACCACTTCTTCCCGCGTGGCTTCCGTGAGGTCCACCACGCGCACGGCGCCTTCAAAGCCAGGCTGAAGCGCGCTCACTTCAAAAAAGTTCTTCCCCTGGTCCTTGCCGATGTTCTCGAGGTGATCGAAGGTGAAGCGGCCCTGGTTGTCCGTGGCGGTGCGGGCCACCACAGTGCCGGAGGTCTTGGGGTCGCCAGTTAAGACCAGTTGCAGCACCACTGGGACTCCGGAGGGCGCGGGCCGGCCCGCAAGCTTGATCTGGCCCGTGATCTGCCGCACCGGCGGAGCTTGCTGTGCCCGGGCCGGCCAGGCCAGCAGCAGAGTTAACGCCAGGATGGCCAGGCTGCGCATTGAGAGTGAGAATGACAACTGCATCTCCTTCAAATGATAAAGGAACGCGAGAGCAGGAGCAGCTTGCAAGGCATTCGCAGCCGCCTCCCCGGTTTTTTCTGCTCGCTCCCATTCCCCGGCCTGATTCGAATTGGCTGGCCCGACGCACCCGCACATCAAGAAAAAGGCCGGCATTTCTGCCGGCCCTCAAGTCTAGCTTGGTAGAGGTTAGAAGGTGAACCGCGCTCCGAACTCACCGGTGAACGCACGAGGCAGCAGGCTGCTCGTGGGATTGATGAAGCCAACCGGTTTGCCAAAGGTTGAGTCACCGACAACGGTACCGAAGTTGTTGCCGTAGTTGGCATGGTTGGTGAGGTTGAACGCCTGGAAGATGAGCTGAAGGTTACGTCCTTCACCCACCTTCAGGTTCTTGGCCACGCGCGCGTCCATATCGAAGTACCCATCGCCGCGCTTCGAACCGTAGGGCGCTACCACGCAGTTGCCCGAATAGTAGCACTGGACAGCCGCGAGTTTGTTGAATGTTTGCGTCGTCGGGTCGAAGAAAGCGGTGAGGTTGGTCTGGTCGCCTTTGGGAACAACCAGCGCATTCGCATCGCTGCCGCCGCCCAGGTTGATCAGGTTAGTCCCTGCAATCGGGTTATACGGACGTGCAGATCCGACCTGGATAATCGGCGAGAATTCCAGGCCCCAAGGCAGCACATGAGAGGTTAAAGCCACGGTCAAGTGGTGCCGCTCGTCGTTGAACGCCGGCCCGAACTCATTGGCTGCCAGCGGATGCTGCGGATCACGCGGATAGTAACGGAACGAGCCGCCATCTTCGTTATAGCCGACGGCGCGCGCCAGTGTGTAGTTTGCGATCAGGTCCGTCTTGTGGAAGCCACGCTGGCGGAAGCTCAGGTTCATGGCATCGTAACGAGAACGTCCACCGGAGGTTTCATCACGCACGCTGCCCAGGATCGGCACGCCGGCCGAGGCGAAAGCTGCATCAAACGGACGGATGAAGCCGCCGGGGAGGTTGTTTCTCGACAGAGTCGTGATGTTGTTCGGAGTCACGGGGATAACCGGATCAAGGTTGATGGTTTTGTTCTCGTGCAGGCTGAGAACATGCACATACTCGGCTTCAAGCACCGACTTGTTGTTGATGGTCCACGCGTATCCGCCGTTCCACTCCTCGGTTACCGGAGTGCGGTAGTTCGGGTCCATGATGCGGCCGGTCGAACCGGGGTTTAGCTGCGAGCCAGCGGCCGGAATCGTCGGAAGCGGATTGCCGATATGCCAGGTGTTCAACGGTATGCCCGTGCCGGGCACGATGTCGGTACCGCTGATGGCAAATGCTGTCTGGAAGATGGTGTTATTCGCCTGCTGTTCCATAAACAGCGGGATGTTCTGGAAGGTGTTGTCGTAGTACATGCCGAAGCCGGCACGCACAATGTGGTTGCCGTTGCCCTTCAAGTCATAGGCCAGGCCGATGCGCGGGCTGAAACCCTTGCTGTAGTCGGTTGCCGGTTTGGCCACCAGGGCCGCAATTGCCGGGTTGAACTGAGCGGCTTTTTGCAGTTCCTGGAAAGTACGGCTGTTGGTGATCTTCGATCCGCCGATGAAGTCGAAGTCTTTGTCCCAACGCAACCCCAGGTTCACGGTCATGCGCCGGCTGAATTTCCAGTCATCCTGGAAGTACAGGCCCATCTGCTTGGCGTCCTTGATGATGAACGTGGGATCGCCGACCGCGATGCTCATGCTGGAAACGAGTCCGGGGTTCGAGAAACCGCCCGGAACCGCCAGAATCTGGCTCGGCCTCTTATTGAAGTCGATTTCCAAGGTCGGGTTGAACTCGAAGAAACCGCCCATGAACGGCGTCCAGATGTAGTCGATACCGGTTTTGAAGGTGTGCTTGCCAACGATCTTGGACAAGTCATCCTTGAACTGGTACTTGCGCTGGATCGAGTTCTGGGGAACGTTGGTGTTCGTACCGAACTGGATACCTTGGGGGAAGGTGAATAGCGGCACCTTTGTGGTGCTGTCGATCAGGTTGTTCCAGTATTGGAAACCCACCATAGCCTGATTCATCAGGGTTGGAGTCAACGAAGAGTTCAACGTGAGATTGGCCGCTTGCAGGTGGTTGACTGTGAAGTTTCCTTCCGTCAGGTCAAATGTGCCGCCGCTCTGGTCATTCAGGCTGTTATTGGCCTGCGTGGAAACAGCCAGATACGCGGAATGCTTGGGATTGATCGTCCAGTCCATGCGCCCGTTGATGCGGTTCTCAAAGAACGGCGTCGGGATGGATGAAGCCGGTTGTGCTCCCAGGTTTGTTACGAGTGACAACTCCGTGAATGCCAGAGGTGATTCAGCAATCGAAGTGTGCTCGCGCTGGCGCTCCATGGCGAAGAATGCGAACAGCTTGTCTTTCTTCACCGGGCCGCCCACGGAGCCGCCGAAGAACTGCCGCGAGTAAGGCGTATTGGCGGGAGAGCTTGTGCCATCGCCATTCGCAACTTTCTGATCTGCATTGAATGCCTGTTCACGGAAAAAGGCGAACGCCGAACCGTGGATGTTGTTGGAACCTGATTTAGTGACCACGTTGATCGCGGCGCCGGAGGAGCGGCCGTTGACCGCCGAGAAACGCTGGGTAGAAACCGCGAATTCCTGCACGGCTTCCGCGGGAAGCTGCATCACCGGTCCGCCTACCGTGTTGTCCTTGTTGTCAACGCCGTTGATGGTAACGTTCACGTTGCGGCCGCCATGTCCGTTCACCGACAGAATCGAGTAACGGTTCTTGGTCGGATCATAGGAGTCCGCCGCTTTTACGCCCGGCGCCAGATAGGCCAGGTCGGCGATGTCGCGGCCGATCAACGGGAGATCCGTGATCTGCTGCGGGGTAATGTTGGTGCTGACGTCCATTTTGGTCTGGTCCACCAGCGGCGCCACGGCGGTTACTTCCACCGTTTCGCTCACTCCGCCGGGAGCCAGAGCAAAATTCTGTGTCGCTGTTCTGCCGATAGCGACCTCAACGTCCTTCGCCTGGGCTATCGAGAAGCCCTTCGCCGCGATTTTCACATTGTAAGTACCAGGCTTTACGTCAACCCGGTATTCTCCGGCGTCGTTCGTCTTCGTCGTCTGGGTGGCGCCAGTCTCCTTGTTGGTGATGGTCACGTCAGCGTCCTTGACCACAGCCTGGCTCTTATCTGTGACTGTTCCTTGCAAGGTGCCGACTGCCGTGGCCTGGCCCCACATGCTGACGCAGCTCAGCAGCAGGCAACCAATGACTGCAATGCATAAGCATTGTTTACGATTCATTCCTTTTCCTCCTCTTGGGTGGTAGCGCTTCCGGATGGCTCCGGGAGCAATAAAAAATCCGGAAGACAGCCGTGCTGCCTGCGAGGGAAGCCGGCCAACCCCAGAATCATTTTTCTTGCGGTCGAACCTTTGGGCGAACAACTTAAGCGCCGAACCTGAAGCGCTTATCGATCTAACGATAAAAGCAGGATGACAGGTATCATTAGGAAAGAACCCTATGCGTGCTTAACGCTCGGGATTGCATTCTGCGAATCCACCCACTCAATTCACCGGTGTTTCCGCGGATTCCCCCACTGCTTCTTCGTTCTAGTTCGCAATTGTTGTGCCGCAACTCTGGATTTTTCCTTAGTCCGCTCTTTCTCATTGAAAATGTTGGGTTTATGCTGGAAGCTGGGTGCTCGTGGAATCAACGCTGATTCGGTTACGAATTCCAAAATTCATAGCAGAAATATGGACACTGGAAAAAAATGAATAAAACCTCATTCTGCAGGGTTGCACCATTGGCAGTGCATATTTGTCTGCGTGATGCCGCCACTTCGGCAAGCGTCTCCCAGGTGAACGCCTTGCCCATTTTCGTTATGATGTAGCTGCATGGCCACCATCGCCCCCAAAGCCAACACCCACGGGTTCCAGTCCGATGACCCGAGTCTCGATCGCATTGCGAAGAAAGTTCTCGCCCGTGAGCGCCTGAGTTTTGAAGACAGCGTTGCGCTCTATCGCTCTCCGGACATCCTGGCCGTGGGCTGGCTGGCCAACCACGTACGCGAACGCCTGCACGGCGACGTCACCTACTTCAACGTGAACCGGCACATCAATCCCACCAATGTCTGTGTGGCTGCCTGCCGGCTGTGTGCTTTTGGCCGCAAGAAAGATGCGCCCGGCGCCTATACCATGGCTCTTGAAGAAGCGTTTGAAACCGCGGCTTCCGGATATTCGGAGGCCGTCACCGAGTTTCACATCGTTGGCGGCCTGCATCCTGACCTGCCCTTCCAGTACTACCTGGACCTGATCTCAGGATTGAAGGCGCGCTTCCCGCAGGTGCATCTGAAAGCCCTGACGATGGTGGAGATTGCCTTCCTGGCCAAGCGCGGCAAGCTTTCGATTGAAGAAACCTTGCGACAGCTCAAGCAGGCCGGGTTGGACTCGCTGCCCGGCGGCGGCGCCGAGATTTTCAACGAGCGCGTGCGCCGCGTGATCTGCGATCACAAGATTGATGGCGACCAGTGGCTCGATACGGCACGCACCGCGCACAAGCTCGGCCTGAAGTCGAACGCCACCATGCTTTACGGCCACATCGAAAATGACGAAGACCGCGCTGATCACCTTGTCCGCTTGCGCGCGCTGCAGGACGAGACCCACGGCTTCCAGACCTTTATCCCGCTGGCCTTCCATCCCGCCAACACGCCGCTGGCGCACCTCTACACCACCACCGGCTTTATGGATATAAGACAGATCGCCGTGAGCCGCCTGGTGCTGGACAACTTTCCCCATATCAAGGCTTACTGGCAGATGCTGGGCGCCAAGATTGCGCAGATCGCCTTGCGCTTTGGCGCGGACGACATCGATGGGACAGTTGTGGAAGAGAAGATCTATCACGACGCCGGCGCCACCACGCCGCAAGGCCTGCGCCGCGGCGAGCTCGAACGCCTGATCCGCGAAGCCGGCCGCGAACCTATGGAACGCGACACCATGTATCGCCCGGTAAGCCGGACGGAGACCTCATTTACGATTTCGGTTTAAAGAAAAAGCCTACTGCGGATTCACGCGGATGACCGCGGATTTGCAAAATCATCAGGTTCGCGTCGTGGTCTGGGAATAAAACGGCCGCCCAACTTTTAGGGCGCGTTGTTCTTGCTCGGGGCTCAAGAAGATGATGTCAAGGCTTTGCGCTTCTTGGAACAGTCCCCGAAAGATCCTGCTGGCGTTCTCAACCACAACAGGCTGGTCCAGGCTATCCCCGCAGATGCAAAGCGCAACGTGGTCGTCCGCTGCGTCTCCATATCTGACACGCAGTAAGAATGCGCAGGTAACAGCAAGCTGAGTCTTGAAGTATGAGGTAAGCCGTCCCTGCAGCTCGCCTTTCAGGCTCTCCTTGCTGCTCGCTGAGGAAGATAATCGCTGGAACTTTCATAATGCCAAGTTCTGAAATCTACAATTCAATTTATTAATCTGCGTTCATCTGTGCCAATCCGCGGTAAGGTTTTACTTGTGCCTTTGCCTTAGCTCGTGATCTCCGCAGCAATCTCCACGGGAAAGTTCACTGACCGTCCCACAAAGCAGAACTTGTGCGCTTCGTGGTGCAGTTCGAGCGCCTTGGTCTCGTCGCTGTCTGCGCTGATCTTGATCGTGGGCTTCAAGACAACTTTTATAAACTGTCCGGCGCCGCCGGCTTCTTCTTCCATCAGGCCCTGGGCTGCGTCCACGTATTCCAACACCCTTACGTTGTTCACCGCGCAAAGATGCAGATACCAGAGCATATGGCACGTGGAAACGCTGGCCACCAGCAGGTCTTCCGGGTTGTAGCGGGTGGCATCGCCACGGAAGCTGGGATCGCTCGAGCCTGGAATCATCGGCTTACCCGCGCACTGGACCGTGTGGTCGCGGCGATAGCTGCGGTGACTCTTCGTGCCTTCACCGTCGTTACCGGTCCACTCTACGCGGACCTGGTATTCGTGCATTTTCACGGGCGTTCTCCTTGTGCAGCGCGCGTTGCACCGGCCGCCAAATCCGCGTCCATCCGCGCAAATCCGCGGTAAGGCCTTCTATTTTCCAAAGACCCGCACAAAGATCTTGTCCACGTTCCGCAACTGCCGCTCGATCGAAAACGCCTGCTGGATGCGCTCTTTCGGCACGCGCGAGGTGATCTCCGGGTCGCCCATAACCAGGTCGTGAAAGTTCAAATCGTCTTTCCAGGCCTTCATGGCGTGCTTCTGCACCAGCCGGTAAGCGTCTTCGCGAGACATGCCGGCCTCGGCCAGGTCCAGCAGCAACTGTCCGCTGAAGACCAGCCCACCGGAGCTTTCCAAGTTCTTAAGCATACGGTTGGGATAAACCATCAGGGTGTCAATCAAGTGCTCGGTCTTCGCCAGGAGGTAGTCCACCAGGATGGTTGAATCAGGCAAGATCACCCGCTCCACTGACGAGTGCGAGATGTCGCGCTCATGCCACAAGGCCACGTTCTCAAACGCTGCTTGCGCGTTGGCCCGCACCACGCGCGCCAGCCCTGAGATTTGCTCGCAGGTAATGGGATTGCGTTTGTGCGGCATGGCGGAAGAGCCCTTTTGTTTTTCGCTGAAATGCTCTTCGGCTTCGCGTACTTCGGTCCGTTGCAGGTGGCGAATCTCGGTGGCGATTTTGTCCAGCGTCGCTGCAATAGTCGCCAGCGTGGCCACGTAATATGCGTGGCGATCGCGCTGGATCACCTGCGACGAAATCGGCGCCGGCTCCAATCCCAGCCGCTTGCAGATCTTCTCTTCCAGTTCCGGCTCCAGATGGGCAAAGGTGCCCACTGCGCCGGAGAGTTTGCCCACGCGCATCTCTTCCGCCGCGCGCTCAAAGCGGGCGATGTTGCGCTGCATCTCCGCGTACCAGTTCGCCAGCTTCAAGCCAAAGGTTGTGGGCTCAGCGTGGATGCCGTGGGTCCGGCCCACCATGGGCGTGTGCTTGAATTCCTGAGCACGCCGCCCCAGTACTTCTTTCAACCGCTCCAGGTCCTCGCGGATGATCTTGGAAGCCGCCTTGATCTGCAGCGCCTGCGCCGTATCCACCACATCATTGGAAGTCAGACCGTAGTGCAGCCAGCGCGCCTCTGCGCCTACTTTTTCAGCCACCGCGGTGGTAAAGGCGATCACGTCGTGCTTCACCTCGGCTTCGATCGCGTGGATCCGCTTCAGGTCAAAGTCCCCGCGCTGGGCGATGGCCTGGGCCGCCTCCGCCGGCACGATCCCGGCTTCCGCCAAAGTCAGGCTGGCCGCGGCTTCCACCTGCAGCCAGCAGCGAAACTTGTTCTCCTCACTCCAGATTTGCCCCATTTCCGGGCGGGTGTATCTTGGTATCAAACGCGCTCCTTGCCGTGCTTTGCGATTTTTTCAGCTCTGCTTCGATCATAAATCCAATTGTGCTTTGCGAAACGCCCAACCTGAACCATAATGGTGACACCAATTTGACGCGGCCTGAATCCAAATCCCAGGTTCGGCACCGTGTCACAATTACGATTGCAGGGACCATATTCATGGCAAAAGCCAAGCACCCCCGCCCGCTTCAAGACGCCGAGTACGTTGCCCTGGCAGAGTTCCGTTATCAGCTTCGGCGCTTTCTGCGCCACATGGAAGACGAAGTCCGGGAGTGCGGCGTGAATCCGCAGCAGTATCAGGTTGTGCTGGCCGTCAAGGGCCTGCCCCGCGATGAAGTTCCCACCATCAGCCGCTTGGCCGAGCGCATGCAGCTGAACCACAACAGCATGGTCGAACTGGTGGACCGCTGCGAAGAACGCGCCCTTCTCAAGCGCGTGCGTTCCGGCAAGGACCGCCGCCAGGTCACTCTGGCCATTACTCCGGAAGGCGAGGCCATGCTGCGCCGGCTGGGCAGCGCGGCCCACCAGGAGTTGCGCAACATCGGGCCGATGCTGGTGGAATCCGTCCTTCGCCTGATTCAGGATGGTCGCGTGTCCAAGGCTGCCCGTGCCCGCGGCAGGCTTCGCAAAGCAGCGACATAACCGTGAAGCCAACACTGTTGCGGACCTGCGCATCCCTCCTGTGTGGGAGTTTCCCAGCCTGACAAGCTAATCCAGCGCGCTCTATTGCCTGGCGCACTGCTTCTTGCGGTGGCAGGGTGCACCATTTCTCCACGCCGCGTGGTCATTCCGGTGGTCACGCCGACACCGTCCGTTAGTCCGTTCCCTTCGCCTACACCGTTTCCGTCACCCACTCCATTTCCTTCCCCTACGCCGTTCCCTTCGCCCACGCCATTCGCCTCACCCACTCCCATCGCGATGGCCACTCCGGCTGCCCACTCGGTTTCGCAGTTTCTCTTCACCGCTGACCCAGGCTCCTCCGCCATCATTGCCAACCGCATTAACGCCGACGGAGCACTCTCTCCGGTTGCCGGCTCACCGTTCCCCGTCCGCGATGGGCCGCGCAAAGTGGCCGCGCTGGACCACAGCCTGGTTGTGGCCGGCACAACCACTTTGACTGCCTTTGCTGTCGACAAACGCTCCGGCGCCATCCGGATGACTGACTCGCTGGTCCTGGGCGCCCCGTCAGACAATTCGCCGTTAGACTTCGTTGTCGATGCGGCCACTGCTGTGTTGTACGTCATCTCGCGCCAGCAGATCGTCGTCTTCCGCCTCAGTGGGGGCACGTTCCAGGCTGTCTCCAGCACCGCGAACCCCATCTCGCCCGCCGCGTTTGCCAGGGCTTCCAACACTCCGGCCTTGGACGCCACCGGACGCTTTGTCTATTTTGTGAATACCGGCGCGTCAGAGATCATCGCGTTTCACTTTGACGGAGGACGACTTTCGCCACTCTCGCCGCCTTCTTACCCTGCCGGCCAGCACCCCCTTTCCGCCGCCGTGGTTGTGCCTTAACGTGGGTGAAGCTGGAGCGCGAGCACCTGCCCGGTTCGCCTGCCTTCGAACATCTTGGTCATGCCATGCCATTCGGCGGCCAGCATGAACAGCGTTCCCGCATCCGCGCCTCCAAGCGTGCACGCGAAGCAGCCGCGGTCCAGGTGGATGGATTGAAGGATCTCGCCGCCTTCGTGAACGCGCACGCATTGCTGGTTCGGTACATCTCCGTACCAGACGGCGTTCTCGGCGTCGAGACATATGCCGTCAGGATAGCCGCCTGCGAGTTCGGCCCACACGCGCCGGTCCCCAAGGCTGCCATCGCGGGCGATGGAAAACGCCGTAAGCCGCTGGCCGTAGGATTCGGCGACGATCAGCGTGGAGTTGTCCGCGGTCACGGCCATGCCGTTGGGGAAGGCCAGCCCGTCCGCCACCTGCTGCGCCGGGCCATCGCGGCTCACCAGAGCAAGGGACCCGGGAGCAAACTTCTCGCCTGCCTGAAAATCGAAGCCCGTGTTGCCGATATAGGCGTTGCCCCGGCCGTCAACCACAATGTCATTCCACACGCTTGAGGAGAGGCCGGTGAGATCGGCGTGCGTCACCAGTTGGCCGTCAGGTTCGCGGCGCAGGAGCAGCCCATCGCGTCCGGCGACGACCAGCAGCCGGCCATCGGGCAGAAACTCGATGCACAAGGGACCGCGCGCGGCCGGAACGCGGGCCAACACCTCGCTCTTGCCCTCGGAATCTACAGCGATGACCTCTTGCGTGCCCCAGTCAGAGAACCACAAACGGCCTTCATGCCATCGCGGCGACTCCACGAATTCGAGGTTGGTCATCAGCGTTCGCACTTCGGGCGATGTTGTTTTGGGCGGCATGGCTCAATTATGTCGCCGCGTCTGTGGAGCGCTCAACTCCTGTTTGTGCTTTTCCGTCGTGGGGAACGCAGGGACTGCTTTTCCCGATGACGGCAGAAGCGGCATACTGGTACGGATGCCGCTCACCTTTGTCCTGGCCACCCAGGCCGATGCCGGCGCCCTGGCCGCGCTGCACAACGCTGTGGCCGAGCACCACACGCGCCTGCACGGGCGCGGACATTGGTCCATGGCGGCCACCGAGAGGGGCGCGCTCAACAGCCTTCGCCACGCGCAAGTGCTGCTAGTCCGCGACGGCAATACAATCGTGGGCACGCTGCGGCTCGCCGCCAAGAAGCCCTGGGCCATTGACGCAGATTACTTCTCGACCGTGAACATGCCCTTGTATCTCACCTCCATGGCCGTGACGCCGGCGTTGCAGCGCCAGGGTATCGGCCGCCTGCTGCTGGAAGAAGCCCGCGCCATGGCCCGGGCATGGCCTGCCGACGCGCTCCGCCTTGACGCCTATGCTGGCAACGCGGGCGCCGGCGCCTTTTACGCCAGATGCGGCTTCCGCGAAGTGGGCCGCGTGGTCTATAAGATGACGCCTCTCGTGTACTTCGAGCAGATTCTGTGACGCCTGTGCTACGAATCGCAATTTTGAAAACCGCCGTTCATTGCACACTCTCAAGAGTTTATTGGTGCCGAAAACTTCGCACGAGATTACGATTGGATCGTTCTCTCTCTGGAGGAAAGCCCATGCACCTGTCCAATCCGCATCATTCGATCACTGTGCTGGCCCTGATTCTCTGCCTGGCCGGCACGACCGGGGCACAACAATCCAATTCTGCCGATCCCGAACGCCAGGAGGCCTTCGCGCTATACGATCAGCACAAGATGGCAGAAGCGGCGCCGTTGCTCGAGAAGGTGGTCGCCAGGTTCCCGGACGATGTGGTAGCGCACGAGCATCTGGGCGTGGCCCTGGCCAGCCGGGCTACTACCTGGACTGAGCCGGACAAGCGCAAAGCCGATCGCCTGGCTGCGCGCCGCGAGCTTCTGCGGGCCAAAGAACTGGGCGACAACTCTCCTTTGTGCAACGTCATGCTGAAGGGGATTCCGGAGGATGGCAGTGAGACGCCTTTCTCCTCCCGTGCTGAGGTGGATGCCGCCATGAAGCGGGGCGAATCCGCCTTTGCCAACGGCGATCTGGACACTGCGCTCAAAGAGTACAGACTCGCTTTCGATCTCGATCCCAAGCTCTATGTTGCAGCCCTTGACATTGGCGATAGCTATTTCCGGATGAAGCAGACGGACAAGGCCGGAGAATGGTTTGCCCGCGCCATCCAGATTGATCCCAACCGCGAAACCGCGTATCGCTATTGGGGTGACGCTTTGTTAGCCGATTCGCGCATGAAAGAAGCCCGTGTGAAATTCATGGAAGCCGTCGTCGCGTGGCCTTACCAGCAGATCGCCTGGGACGGCCTCAACCAGTGGGTCAAGCGGAACCAGCTCGTATACAAGGACGTTAAGATCAATCTGCCCAAGGCCCCCACCGCAGACGCGAAAGGAGGAATCAACATCACCGTTGATGCCGGCGGTCTGGAAACCAGCGGCGGCGCGTCGTGGATGATGTATTCCATGGAGCGTGGCCTTTGGCGCAAAGAAAAATTTGCCAAGGAATTTCCGCAGGAAAAGGCCTATCGCCACTCGCTGAAAGAAGAGGTAGATGCTCTTTCGCTGACCGCATCGGTGTATGAGGAAACCCTGCGCGGAGAATCCAAGGACAAGAAGAAGGCCAAGCCTGCGGCGCCCGATCCTCAGCTTGAATTGCTGGTGAGGCTGAAGGCGGCTGGGATGCTCGAGCCCTTTGTGCTGCTCCTGCATCCCGACCAGGAGATCGCCAGAGACTACGAGGGATATCAGGCCGCCCATCGCGACAAGCTGCTGGAGTTTCTCGACAAGTATTTGGTGCCGGAGTCGCCCTAAACTGCAGAGTTAAAACCTGGCCGATTCTGCATTTATCGCTGTCGCGCGTTTTATCTCGCCCATGATTCAAACCCTAAAAGCCGGCTTAGGCTATTTCGGAATCGTCTTTACCGTCGGCTTCGTGCTGGGTGCGATCCGCATCGTCCTGGTGGTTCCGCGCTTTGGTGCGCGAACCGCCGAACTGCTGGAAACGCCCTTCATGCTGGTAATCAGCTTTCTTGCTGCGCGATGGGTGGTACGCGGGCAAGCGGTTCCGTTGACGACGCCGAAGCGGCTCGGCATGGGTATGCTCGCGCTGGCGCTGATGCTGGCGGCCGAGTTCGGCTTCGTCCTTTGGCTGCGTGGCATCAGCCTCAGCCAGTACTTCGCCACGCGCGATCCCATCTCCGGAACGGCCTATTACATCGCCCTTGTGATCTTCGCGCTGATGCCGGTGTTTGTGGCGCGAAAATGACGCTGACCGGCGAAAGATTCGGTATCATTCCCTCGCCTCCGGATTCCGCACATGACTGAGCCAGATGTAGCCCTTACCGACTACGCCATAGCGCTCGAATGCGCTGTCATCGCTTTTTGGCTTTTGCGCACGCGGAAATCCGGGGAGCGGCTCTCCTTGTGGTTCATGGTGTTTTTTCTTGCAACAGCGCTGGCGGCGCTGGCTGGTGGCACAGTCCACGGTTTCTTCAGCGCGCAAGGGTCATTGGGCTACCGGGTGCTCTGGCCGCTGGGCCTTATCATGATCGGTCTGGCGGCGCTGGCGTTTACCAATGTCGGCACGGCCATCAGCTCCGGACCAATCGCCCTGGCCGTTTCCCGCGCTGCTTTAGTGCTGTTTCTTCTCTATTGCGTGTTCGTCTTGTTTTTCGACGAACGTTTTGTTGTGGCCATTGTTGCCTACCTGCCCGCTGTTCTCTTTTTGGGCTGGGTGTTCCTGGAGCAATACCGCCGTACCCGGAGGAGGGCATTCGCATGGGGATTGGCGGGCATCGGCGTGACTCTTCTTGCCGCAGCCATCCAGCAGGCCAGGATCACGATTGATCCGCGCTACTTCAACCATAACGCCTTGTACCACACGCTGCAGGCAGCAGGGCTGTTCATGATCTTCGTCACGGCTCGTGATCTGAGCAGACGAAGCTGAGTGCAACGCGCAGGGACGGGCCGCTCTTTCACAAAACCTGGTTTGTGGCTTTGATCCGCGTTTATCAAGCTTTCATCCGCGGCAAGACTCTCTCACCGCCGCACCACCCACACCAGCACCGCAATCCCCACGATGATGCGATAGATGGCAAACGGCGTGAACCCTTTCTGCCGCACCCAGTGCATGAACCACGCCACCACGCCTAGCGCCACGAAGAACGAAACCACAAAGCCGATCACCAGCACACCCCACTCATGTCCGTTGACCGGCATGCGCCCCAGAGGTTCACCGTGTTTGGGATGAAACGTTCGCAGCAGATCGTAAGCGGTGGCCGCAACCATCGTGGGAATCGAGAGGAAGAAGGAAAACTCGAGCGCCGCGGGCCGTGACATGCCAACAAGCTGCCCGCCGGCAATCGTCGACATGGAGCGCGACGTCCCGGGAAACACCGCCGAGGCGATCTGGCAGATGCCGATCCACACTGCTTGCGGCGTGGTCATCTCTTCCATGCGCTCGGTCTGGTGGCGGCTGCCGGGACGCGGCGTGCCGAACATGGCGTCAATCACCCACATCACGATCCCGCCCACCAGCAGCGCCCAGCCCATCACCCACAGGCTTTCCAGGTTCTTGCCGATCACTTTGGTCAGAAGAAACGACGGGCCGGCCGTGCACACAAAGGCGATCATGACCAGCGTCAAGGGATGGTTCAGCGCGGTCCGGTCGTCGCGCTCGCCGTGGGGAAAGGTCGAGAGCAGGCGCGCGATGCGCGGACCAAAATAGATAGGCAGGCACAGAATTGCGCCTAGCTGGATCACGATGGAGTACATCTTCCAGAATCCATTGGAGAGATCGATGCCCACCAGCGCCTCAGCGATCCTGAGATGTGCAGTCGAGCTGACGGGCAGAAACTCGGTCAGGCCTTCAATCGTGCCGAGCAGTAGAGAAAGCAGGTGATCGTGCAAAGCGCCTCCAGGGCTGAGGGTTTACTCAAAACTGCGAAGTCGAGTCTCGAATCACTTCTTCTGGTCGTCCGGACCGCCGATATTTCCGCTGCCGTAAATCACAAGACCTTGTTGGAGCGCGTAGGTCAGCGTCTGCGCACGAGGTTTCCAGTCACCGTCAGGGAATCGCGTGGCCAGTTCCTGGGTCAGGTCGAGCGCCTTTTTCTTGGCTTTCGCGCTCTTGTCCTGCTGCCTGTCGATGCGGTACAAGTCCACCAGCGCCGCCTGCCGCCAGGCCGCGTTGTACAGGGCCTCCGCCACCTTGGGCGACTGGGGATGGTCGTGCGCGTATTTCTCGTAGATATCAGATTCCTTCTCCGGACACTTGGTCTCGCCCTTCCACTCGCCGCACAGCTTGTTGTCGATCAGGTCATACGCCGCCAGGTCCGCCCATTTGGTGTGAGGATATTTTTTCATCACTTCTTTCATGGTTTCTTCGTCAATCTGCTCGCGGGCATCCGGGCTCATCTCGCGCGCAGAAGGACGGGCGAGGATCCCGGCGCGCTCGAGCTGCCAGCGGATATCGGCCGCGCGCCAGAACGCCTCCCCAGCCAGCGGAGAGTTGGGAAAATATTCGTGCATGCGATAGTAAAGGCGCATGGCGTCTTCCGCGGCGTGCCTGCGTCCTCCGCGCATCTCCGCCTGTCGCTCAGAGTCCACTGCCTCGCCAAAAATGATCTGGTCGCCGTTGGGCGTGGACGTAGTGATCACCACCTTGCCATCCACCCAACCGCTCACTTCACGGCCGCCGGGCATGCCGGTATCGAGCCCCGTGAGTGTCACCACCAGCACGTGCGCCCATTCCTTGCCGTCGACGGTGGAGCGCTCCATCAGAAACGTGTCCCGGCCGCGCGTGGCCGTGCCGACGCGTTGCGAGCGCGCGTCTGGCGTAACGTACATGGTCGCCTCACGGATCACCGTACCGTGTTCTTTACCTCCGGCCTGGGCAAGTGCAGCGCCTGACAAGACCAGCGCCATCGCAGGCAGAAATTTCATGATGTGCTTCATCGGTTCTCCAGCAGTATTTCAGTAAAAAGCCTTGGCTCAATATTACCGCCGCTCACAATGGCCACATACGGGCCTGCAGGCGGGATCTCAGCGGCGTGGAACATGGCTGCCGCGGTGGTCACGGCGCCGCTGGGCTCGGCCAAAATGTGCGCTGAAAACAGCAGTTGCCGCATGGCCTGCCGGATCTCGTCTTCACTCACGGTAATAATGTCGTCCACGTATTTGCGGATGTGTTCAAAGTTGATGGGCCCCACGCTCTGCGAACGCAAGCCGTCTGCCAGCGTCTTGGCCGCGCTTTCCGCGGTCACAGATTGGATGGTTCCGCTCTTCAGGCTGGCGCGCGCGTCCGCGGCGAACTCCGGTTCCACGCCGATCACTTTCACTCGCGGGTTCTGCTCCTTGATGGCCGTGGCAACGCCGCTGATCAGCCCGCCGCCGCCCACAGGCACCAGCACCACGCCGGGGAAAGGCATATCGTCAAGGATTTCCAGGCCGATGGTCCCCTGGCCGGCGATGATTTTCTCGTCGTTGTACGGGGGCACCGGAACCAGGCCGCGCTCCTTCTCAAGTTCCTCGGCCTTGCGGATGCGGTCTTCGCTGGCTGGTCCCACAGCGACGATCTCAGCGCCCATGCCGCGCGTGGCATCAAGCTTGATCTTGGGCGCGCTCGCGGGCATCACGATGGTGGCCTTCACGCCCTGCATGCGCGCCGCGTAGGCGACGCCCTGTGCATGGTTACCGCTGGAGTGGGCCACCACGCCGCGTGCGCGCTCATCCGGTGTGAGCGAGGCAATCTTGTTGTACGCGCCCCGCAGCTTGAATGATCCCACAGGCTGCAGACACTCCGGCTTCGCGTAAATCTCGCGATTGTCCGCAAGCGTGCATCGCAAGAGTGGTGTGCGCAGCGTAACTCCGTGCAGGCAGGCACGCGCTGCCTCTATGTCGCGTAAAGTGACCATATGGCTGAAAAGCTATGGTATCAGCGCCCCAGTCCGTCCGCCGCGTCCAGCACCTTGGCCAGGAAATCCACCAAGTCCCATTTCTGCGCGAACGTGAGCGTCCCGTCCACGTTCACGTGGACCAGCGCCGGGCTGATGAGCGCGATTTTCAGGTCCTGGCGGGGAATGTCGCGGGCGAGCCACTCGGTTTCTGAAGCGGGGATCACCGTATCGCCAGCGCCGTGCAGCAGGTAGACCGGCGTTTTTAACTGGCTGAGGTGTCCGTGCGGCGATACCGCTTCCATCTCCTCCTGGTGCCGCTCGATCTCCTGCGCCAGTTGGACGCGGAGCCGCTCGCGATGGTGCAACAATTCGTCAAGCTCCGCCTTGCCTGCCGGGCTCAAGCCCTGCGCGGCAGTCATGGCTTCCCGGGGCTGCTCCCACAGCCAAAGACGCAGAGCGCTCTGGGCCACGGGCACGTCCGGGGCTGAGAAAAAGTGGTCGATATGCGAGTAGGCCAGCACCAGCGCGCCGTATTCGTGGGCAGCCAGCGGGGCTGAGCTGCCGTCTGGCTGCTCGATCAGGTTGGCGGCGAAGAAACGCGCCACGCGGGCCATGTCGTCGTGCGCTCCCACGGCAACCACAAAGCCGATCTTGGGCGCGTACTCCGGTTTGCTCGCCGCCAGCAACGCAAGGCCGCCGGCAAAACTCAGTCCCAGCACGCCCACCGGCTGGCCCATGCGCGTGCTCAGCACCACGGCGGAGTTGCCGATCGCGGCTATGGTTTCGGGCGTGATGCGATAGTCGGCCAGAAGATCAAGCTGCGGAGTCATCACGGTCACGCCGGCGCCGGCCAGCGCCCGTGAGAAGCCGACCAGCCGCGGTTCGTTGAAGCCCAGATGGTGCACGCCGTGCAGCAGCAGCATCGCCGGCGGATGTTTTACGTCCTGCGGAACATACATGCGGAACGCCAGCGTGCCCTGGGGCGTCTGCGCCGAACCCAGCTCTTCCCGCACCGGATGCCGGGCAAAGCTGGTGGCGAACCCTGTTTCCTTGGAGCCGGATGCTTGCAGCAGCGCGGAATAGGCGCGCAGGTGCGTGTCTGCCAGGCGGCGCAGCACCAGCCCCGCCAGCAAGAGCAGCAAGAGAAGAATCAACAGCCGCGTGAGATTGCGCGAACGCCGTGTGTTGGCCACTAGATCTCCAGGATCACAGGCATGATCAACGGCCGCCGTGAAGTTGTCTTTACGATAAAGCGCTTAAGGTCAGCGCGGATTTTTTCCTTGATCACGCCGTAGTCGGCTTTCTCTTCCGCCGTGGAGCCATCCAGCGTGGCGGCCACGATGCGGCGCGCTTCCTGCACAAAGCCGTTCTCCGTCCCGGCGGCAAATCCGCGCATCACGATTTCCGGGATGGATTCCACCGTCCCCTTGAGCTTGTTGATGGCGATGATCGGCAACACAAACCCGTCTTCGCTCAGGTGGCGGCGGTCCTTGATCACCAAATCTTCCACGATCTCGGCGCGCGAACCCGAATCGATGCAGACGCGGCCTACCGGGACTTTATCAATCTTGCGTGCGCCCAACTCGTCGAATTCCAGCACGTCGCCGCTTTCCATCATCAGCACCTGGCCCACGGCGCCGTGCATCCCGCGCGCCAGGTCGGCGTGGATGCGAAGCTGGCGGTATTCGCCGTGGATGGGAATAAAGTAGCGCGGCTTGACCAGGTTGATCAGCAGACGGAGCTCTTCCTGGCTGGCGTGACCGCTCACGTGCACCGGCGGCGTGGACCCGTCTTCGTAGATCACGTTGGCCTCGCGGCGGAAGAGGTGGTCAATCATCCGGTAGATCCCCTTTTCGTTGCCGGGGATAATGCGCGAAGACAGCACCACGGTGTCGCCGTCCTCGATCTTGGCGTGCTTGTGGTTATCTACCGCGGCGCGCGACAACGCGGACATGGGCTCACCCTGCGTGCCGCTGATCAGCACGCACACCTGCGCGGGTAGATATTCCTTGATCTGGCCGGGATGGATCAGCATGCCCTCGGGCACATCCAGGTAGCCCAGGTCCATGGCGATTTCCGCCGCTTCCGAAATCGACCGGCCCACCAGCGCCACTTTGCGGCGATACTCGTGCGCCAGCTCCAGCGTGAGCTTGATGCGGTGGATGGACGATGAAAAGCATGAGACGAACAGCCGGCGTTCGGCGCGGGCAAAGATCTCGTCAAAGCGTCCGCGCACCGCGCGTTCGCTGGGTGTATAGCCTCGGCGCTCGGCGTTGGTGGAGTCCTGCAGGAGAGCCAGCACGTTGCCTTCTTTTCCGTACTCGGCAAAGGTGTGCAGGTCAAACAGGCGGTTGTCCGTGGGCGTGGGGTCCACTTTGAAATCGCCGGTGTGAATGATGACTCCGAGCGGCGTGTGAATCGCCAGGGAAACGCAATCCACCAGGCTGTGCGTTACCTGAATGGGATTGATGGTGAACGGTCCCAGGTTGAAGCGGGTGCCGGCGCGGATCTCGCGCAAGTCGGCATCGTCCAGCAGTTCGTGCTCGTCCAGCTTGTTTTCCACCAGGGCCAGGGTGAATTCGGTGCCGAAGACCGGCACCTTGAGCTCATTGAGCACCCAGGGCAGGCCGCCGATGTGGTCCTCATGCCCGTGGGTCAGCACGATGCCGCGGACCTTCTCGCGGTTCTGGGTGAGGTACGTAATGTCAGGGACGACAATGTCCACGCCCAGCAGTTCGGACTCGGGGAACATGAGCCCGGCGTCGATCACGATGATGTCGTCGCCCCAGCGCACGGCCATGCAGTTCATTCCGAACTCGCCCAGGCCGCCCAGAGGCACAAGATGGAGTTTTCCCGCGGGCATAGATACCAAAGGAAATGCTATCAGAGAATCATCGCATTTCGAGCTTTCGAGCTACTGTGCCACCGCGTCCATCACCGTTGCTGTGGGAGTTTCCTTGCCCAGTTCGCCTTCCCAGCGGGCCACCACGGCTGTGGCCAGGCAATTGCCGAGCACGTTCGTCGCCGTGCGGCCCATGTCCATGAGTTGGTCTACGCCCAGCAGGATCAGCACAGGCCACATGGGCAGGTGGAATGAATCGACCGTCCCGGAGAGGATCACCAGCATGGCGCGCGGAACACCGGCCACACCTTTGCTGGTGAGCATGAGCGTGAGCGTCATCACCAACTGCTGTCCCAGGCTGAGATGGATGCCCGCGGCCTGGGCCACGAAAACTGAAGACAGCGCGAGATAGAGCGTGCTGCCATCCAGGTTGAAACTGTATCCGGTGGGCAGGACAAAGGCCACGATGCGCCGAGGCGCACCGAAGGCTTCCATGGTTTCCATGGCGCGGGGCAGCGCTGCCTCAGAGCTGGCGGTGGCAAACGCAATAGAGACAGGTTCCGCCACCGCCTGAATGAATCGTTTGAGCGGCAGCCGGGCAATCAGGATCACCGGCAGGATCACCAACAGCAAAAACACCGCCAGGGCGGCATAGAGCGTGGCCAGCAGCTTGAGCAGATTCACCAGCACGCCAAAACCGCCGGTGGCTACCGTGTAAGCCATGGCGCCACAAACGCCGAACGGCGCAAACAGCATCACGATGTTGGTGAACTTGAACATCACTTCCGAGAGACTCTCGCAAAAGGCGAGCATGGTGCGGCGCTTGTCGTCGCCAATCATGGCCAGCGCGATGGCAAAGATGATGCTGAAGACCACCACCTGCAACACCTGGCCTTCCGCCACCGCCTTGGCGATGTTTTCGGGAAAAACGTGGAGAATAATGTCCGCCGCCTTCTGCGGCTGCGTGGATATCTGTGCCGGAGCTGCGCCGGGTGGCTGCTTCACGCCCGCGCCCGCCTGGGAGAGATTGATCGCCGCCAGGCCAATGAACAGGGCGATGGTGGTTACCAGCTCGAAGTAAATCAGCGCCTTGATGCCCATGCGCCCCACTTGCTTCAAGTTGGAGTGGCCGGCGATCCCCACCACCAGTGTTGCGAAGATCAACGGAGCGACGATGGTCTTGATCAGGCGCAGGAAGATGGCGCTGAGCACTTGCAGGTTGCGCGCCGTGGCCGGCCAGTCGTAGCCGATTTCTATGCCCAGCAGCATCCCGGCGAAGATCCACGCAGTGAGGGAACGCCGAACCCAGGCATAACCACACAGGGCGACCAAGCCGGCCCAGCGGATGGTCTGATGCAAGCCGGCGGGCATCGCGACGCTGCCGTAATGGCCAATCGCCCACAGGACGCAGGCCAGCCCGGCCAGAACAAAGAAAGCAATCAGGAATCGGCCTTGAGATCGGGAACTGTTCATCAGCACCTTCTAGACTGTTTGCATCCTTCGCGCCCTTTGCGTGAATTCACCGCAGAAGGTCTTCCAGCTCAATGGAGCTTTGCGTTTTCTCGTCCTTATACTTGACGATCACCGGCGTGTACACGGAGAGCCCCCACTCCGCGGCTTTGCCCTTGGCTATAGCGCGAGCGCCCGGGATCACCACGGCGTTTTCTGGAATCACCAGAGGCGACTCCGCGCTGGAACGATACACCTGTTCGCGCGCGATGTCATACACCGGAGTGGCGCGAGTGAGAATTACGCCCGCTCCCAGCACCGCCCCGCGAAGCACCTGGGTGCCTTCGTAAACCCCGCAGTTGCCGCCCACCAGGACGTCATCTTCGATAATGACCGGCGAAGCGTTCACCGGTTCCAAAACGCCGCCAATCTGCGCCGCGGCGCTGAGGTGCACGCGCTTGCCCACTTGCGCGCACGAGCCCACCAGGGCGTGCGAGTCAATCAGCGTGCCTTCGTCCACGTAGGCGCCCACATTCACGTACATGGGAGGCATGCAGATCACGCCCGGAGCCAAGTAAGCGCCGCTGCGGACGGAAGAGCCGCCCGGCACCACGCGGACCTTGTCATCCACGCTGAACTGGCGCGCGGGAAACGTGCTCTTGTCCACGAAGGAAAGCGGGCCGGCGCCGCCCATCTCCTCAAGTTCGCCCAGGCGGAAGCCCAGCAGGATGCCCTGCTTCACCCAGGGATTCACGCGCCACTGGCCGTCACGTTTTTCCGCGGCGCGGATTCGGCCCTGGGTAAGCGCATCGCGGAACTCGGCAAAGGCGCGGCGGGCCTCGGCGGCCTGGTCGCCGGCGAGTGTTCCTGCAGCGTAGAACCTTTCGATGTCAGCCTGAAGCGTGTTCATAGGTGCGAGCCGCAGTATAACTTTGCGCGCTTCCACAGCAAAGCCGTCATTTCCGGCGCGGAGTCTCTGGATTGCATCTTACATAGAGCAATGACCGTGGAACTCAAGCCGCTGTTGGGCACGACGCTGATCCTGGTGGCGCATCCTGATGATGAGGCCATCGCTTTTGGTGCGCTGATGCAGCAGATGCGGCGGGCCGTGGTGGTCTTCGCCACCGATGGCGCGCCGCGCGATGAGCGATTCTGGCAGCAATATGGGTCGCGGCAGGCGTATGCCCAGGTGCGGCGGCGCGAAGCCTGCGCCACGTTGGGCCTGGTTGGCGCCGAGCCGGTGTACCTGGTGGATCGCGTGAAAGGCGGTGTCGCCGACCAGGAACTCTTCCGTAATCTGCCTGCGGCGATCGAGGTCTGCCGGCAGATCGTGGACGATCTTCGGCCGGAAGCATTGTCGACGCTGGCGTATGAAGGCGGCCATCCCGACCATGATGCTATCTGCTTCATCGCCTCTACTTTGGCGCGCGAAGCCGGCCTTCCAGTCTGGGAAGCCCCGCTCTATCACCGCAACCAGGATGGCGCCTGCGTGTTCCAGCAATTCCACCGGCCCGCGGGCGGAGAAGTCCGGCTCCAGGTGGAAGGCGCCGTGCTGGAGAATAAGACGGCCATGTTCCGCGCTTACGCATCACAAGAATCCGTGCTCGATGACTTTCATGCTGAAACGGAGACGGTGCGTCCCCTGGCCGGCTACGATTTCAGCCGTCCACCTCTGCCCTGGAAGCTCAATTATGAGCACTGGGGTTGGCCGATGACCGGTGAAGCAGTTGCGGGAGAGTTCAGGAACTACCTTGAGGGCCACGAGAACGACAAGAATTTGGTAATTGGGTAATTTTGTAATTTGGTAATTGCGCGTGGACCTGAAGCTCTTCAATTTCCCAATTATCAAATTACCCAATTACCAATTACTCTGAGGGCGTTGTGGCAGTTCCGATCACCCGATCACCCGATGATCCGATCACCCGATCTTTGCAGGTCCTCTACGTTGCCTATCCGCTGCTCACGGTTTCCGAATCGAGCGCTGGCGGGGCCGAGCAAGTACTGTGGACCCTGGAGCGCGAGCTGGCGAGGAGCGGTGTGCAAACCACGGTGGCTGCGTCAGCCGGATCGCGGGTGAGCGGGGAACTCCTCAGCACCGGTCAACCGTGCACTCAGCCGGACGATTTTGAGCGACGCAACCTTGAGCACCAGGAGAGAGCGTTGGCTTTCCTGCGCCGGCGCGTGCAGCAAGGGCGGCCCTTCGACTTCATCCACGATCATTCAGGAAGCTTCTGGCCGCGCGCCGCGGAAATCCCGCTTCGCAACGGAAGCTCCGTTGCCGCTCCGCTGCTGGCGACGCTGCACCTGCCACGGCACTTTTATCCGCCTCGTGTCTTCGAAAACATCCCCGCGAACGTGAGCTTCAATTGCGTCTCAAAGTCGCAGGCGCCAACTTTTGACGGTCTCGAGCAGATGACGGGCGTGGTCACGAATGGAATTGCCCTGGACTGCTTTGCACCAGGGAGAAGCGGGCGCAGCGGACTCCTGTGGCTGGGGCGCATGTGTGAAGAAAAAGCTCCTCATCTCGCGCTGGAGATTGCCCGGGCCGCCGGCATGCCGATTACCTTGGCCAGCCAGATATATCCCTTCTCTTACCACCAGCAGTACTTCTCGCGCGAAGTGGAGCCGCGGCTCAAGCGCATGCAGCAAGCCAGATTCCTGGATTCGCCTTCGCCACCGGTCCGGCGCAAGTTGCTGGGCTCCGTCCAGGCGGTGCTGCTTACCAGCCAGGTGGATGAAACCAGCTCTCTGGTGGCCATGGAGGCCGCTGCCAGCGGAACGCCGGTGGTCGCATTCCGCCGGGGTGCGCTGCCGGAGATTGTGCAGGAGGGCGTGACGGGGTTCCTGGTCAATGATGTGGACGGGGCAGTGCAGGCCCTGCGGCGGACCGCCGAGATCAGCCCGGAGACCTGCCGGCAACATGCGCGCAAGAACTTCAGCGGCCTCGGGATGGCGCTGGCTTATGTTGCTCTGTATGAACGGGTGTTATCGAGAGAAGTCGGCCCTGATCTACCCTTGCCCGGATGGCAACGGGCGTCCTGAGCCTTCTTGAGGCTCCTTGTTGACTTTCAAGTTAAGAAGGCCGTAATATGCGCTTACACGGGAAAGGAGGGCGATCCAAAAGATGAAAAATTCTGATAGTCATATACGTGAGGTGGCTGAGGCTTAAGGCGTGAGTCCCTAAGTCCTAGCGAGTTGCGATTCGCACAAGGCCTGCGCGCCTTCAGCCAATCCCAACAGACTACCGGCAACCCCCGCAGACGAATCTGTGGGGGTTGTTGCTTTTGTGGGGCACCATTTCTGCCAACCACGTCTCGCCGGATGCAATACTTGTAGCGAATGGACCCGGCGCAAGAATCCGCGAACACTCGCCGCAACGTTTACCTCTTTGGCACAGTGTCCCTGTTCAATGACACGGCCAGCGAAATGGCGTACTGGATCCTGCCTGCGTTTCTTGTCTCTCTGGGGGCAGGACCGGCGGCGCTGGGGCTGATCGAAGGACTGGCTGAGAGCGTGGCCGCCATGGGAAAGCTCATCTCCGGCTACCTCACGGATGTGGTTCCGCGCCGCAAGCCGGTTGTCATGGCGGGCTACGTTGTGGCCAACGCTGTGAAGCCGCTGCTGGCGCTGACGACACGCTGGTGGCAGGTGCTCTTGATCCGCTTTGCCGATCGCACCGCCAAAGGCGTGCGAGCAACTCCGCGCGACGTGATGCTGGCCGAGTCAGTGGACAAGAAGAAGATGGGCCGCACCTACGGTCTGTTGCAATCCATGGATTCCGCGGGCGCCATCGCCGGGCCGCTGCTCGCCTGGATGATCATGGCGCGGCTCAATAACATGCGCACCGTATTTTGGGCCGCGGCGGTGCCCGGGCTGCTTTCCATCCTGGTGCTTGTGTTTGTGAAAGAGCCGCCCAAGCCGTCGCGAGAAGCCGAGCAACTGCATCCGTTCTGGTCGCGGGCGCATCTCAACCCGCGCTTCTATTACGTGCTGGCGGCAGTGCTGATTTTTTCTCTGGGCAATTCCAGTGACATGTTCCTGATCTTGCGCGCGCAGCAGACCGGCATCAATCCCAGCCTGGCGCCATTGCTGGGCCTCACGTTCAATGTGACTTGCACGTTGACGTCGTGGCCGGCAGGCTGGCTCAGCGACCACTGGCCGAAACCATTCATGGCCGCCGTGGGCTACCTGGTCTTTGCCATCACTTATTTCACCTTTGCCGCGGCGCCGGCAAGGGGTGCAGTGTGGGCCATCATGGCCTTTTATGGCCTCTTTTACTCGCTCACCAATCCGGTGCTGCGAGCGTTGGTGGCCTCCACCGTGGAGCCGGGCGCGCGCGGCCGCGCCTTTGGCGTGTTCTATTTTTCTACCAGCATCGCCACGCTGCTCTCCAGCCTGCTCACCGGAGAACTGTGGAAGCACTTTGGGGCAGCGCTGCCTTTCTATCTCTCCGCGGTCCTGGCGGTGATCGCAGCGCTGATGTTGTTTGGAGCCAAACGCGAAGGCGAGCCGGTGACAGCCGAGGCAAGAGCGGAGGTGGAAGTACGCTAACCTGATTTAGCCAGCGGCGTAGCCGGCGTAACCGTGACGATACGCGACAACACAGTCGCTCATCGGCGGTTATGCTCTAAAACAAATTGAACGTGGTCGAAAATGCCAGTGTTCTTATCTTCGGCTCTCCTCGCGATACACCCATCCCGACCCGCGAAGCCGAGCGTTGGTCAGGCTGAGGGACCTGCTCCGTCACGCTTGGGGGGGCGCAAAACCTCAACCTTCTCGTTTCTTGTTCAGGGCAGCAGAGCAGGTTCCTCGGCCTCGCCGAACAGCTGTCACGAAGGTCGGAGCAGCATTCAGTTGCTCGGCCTCGGAATGGAGGGTTGTGTGTTTCGGGCTTGCCAGATTCGGGATGTGTGTGTCGCCAAAGGAGCCGAAGAAAAGAGCACCGGTCATCACGCTCGCCGTTTCCGCACGCTCAACCACGCCGCAATCGCAATCTGAAAAACGAACGCGCCGGTCATGTCCAGGGCCACGTCGTGCCAACTGCTGCCACGCGAGGCGACAAAGCTCTGGTGGAACTCGTCCAGGCTGGCAGCCAGCAATGTCAAGCCCAGGGCCAGGACGCTCCAGCGGAGGCTCCAACGCACGGCTGACGCCAGGGTCGCGCGCCAGGAGAAGAAGGCGAACGCGCTCAGCATGCCATAGGCAAGGAAATGCGCCGACTTGCGGACGTAGAAGTGTATCTCCTGGAACGCAGGTTGTGAGACGGGTCCATAGACGGCGTGGATGATCCGGAGAAGGATTCCGCCGGTATGCTCCGCGGAAAACGTGTCCGTGGAAAACCACGCCAGCAGCAGCAGCCACAACAGCGTGGGAAGCCAGAAGGTCAGAGCCCGTGCAGGCGCTGGCACGGCCGGCGCTGGAATTTCCGTTAGGTTACTCAACGCGGTAGTTCGGGGCTTCGCGGGTGATGATCACGTCATGCACGTGGCTCTCACGCAGGCCGGCGCCGCTGATGCGAATGAACTTGGCCTTCTGCTGCAACTCGGCGATGCTGTGGGTCCCGCAGTAGCCCATTCCTGAGCGCAGCCCACCCACTAACTGGTAGACCATGGCAGCCAGCGTTCCGCGATAAGGCACACGGCCTTCAATGCCTTCCGGCACCAGCTTGTTCAACCGGTTAGCGCTTGCTTCACCATCTTCCATCGTGATCGCGGCAGCTGAGTCGTCCATGGTCTGGGCGTAGCGCTCGCTGGAACCAGCGGACATCGCGGAGAGTGAACCCATGCCGCGATACGATTTGAACGAACGTCCCTGATAAAGGATGGTCTCTCCCGGACTCTCATCGGTGCCGGCAAACAGAGAGCCGATCATCACCACGCTGGCCCCGGCGGCAATTGCCTTGGTGACGTCGCCGGAGTACTTGACTCCGCCATCGGCGATCACCGGCACCTGGGCGTCGCGGCAGGCGCGCGCAGCTTCTGCGATGGCCGTGATCTGGGGAACGCCCGCACCTGTAACCACGCGCGTGGTACAGATCGATCCCGGGCCGATGCCGACCTTCACCGCATCCACTCCCGCTTTGATCAAAGCGCAGGCGCCTTCATGCGTGCCCACGTTCCCGGCCAGCAAATCGACTTCGGGCAGTTTGGATTTGATCAGCTTCACCGCTTCCAGCACGCGGCTGGTATGGCCGTGCGCGCTGTCGATGGCCAGCACGTCGACCTTGGCCTT
>DASVFK010000033.1:0-4535 GCA_036380095.1 Candidatus Angelobacter sp.
AGCAAGCGGCCCCAATCCGCACATCACACAAGGGGAAACTGCACATGAACGTTGAAGAACTGAAGGAAGGCGCGGAGCACTCGCGTGAAAAGGGCGAAAAAAAAGATCGGCCTAACCATGGCGATCACGGCCGTGCTGCTGGCTTTTGCGACCCTGCTCGGACATCGCGCGCACACAGAAGAAGTCGTGGTGCAAGGCGACCGCAATACCCAATTCGTCAACTATGACACCAAGACCATCCGCGCTACCGACTACGGCGACGCTGCCAAAATCGCCGGATTGCTCCCGGGAGGAAAAGAAACCGCGCAGGAGTTGGCTGAAAAGGCCAAAGCAGAACGCGAGGGCGAGCCGGCGAAAAACGACAAACCAGCGAGAAAAGGCGCGGAAAAGATCCTTGAAAGGGCACTGGAATTAGACAGGGAAATGAAAGTTACGCAATTGCGAGCCAACTTCTACGACGCTTCAGAACTCTTTCTGGAGATTTCCATCGTTCTCTGCTCCATCTCTCTCCTTGCTGCATCACCGCGCTACTGGAAATCTTCGTTCATAACAACCGCCATCGGAGTAAGTCTGGTATTGTTCGGATGCCTGGTTGTCTCCGAGGGCCTGGTGCAATGGCTGGCACACCACCCGAGGCTGCTGAACTGGATGGGGATGCACTAGCGCGTGGGATCGAGCGCCATCCCGCCGAGCGAGTTGGCCGTGAGCGCGGTACTGGTGAGGACACGCGCCGGCGTCAAATTGCCGTTGGCGGTGCTGAGGCCGTTATAAACCAGGACTGAGCCCGTGGAATTGTCAATCACGTAGAGTTCCCCGTTGCTCGCGTTGCGGTTCAGCAGGATCTGAGCAGGCGAAGAAAGCTTGGTGTTGGCGCCAACGATGGTTGCCACGGGGAGCACGTCGCCGTTGGCCGTGCCGGCGCTGGGATAAATGGTAATGCTGACCGGCGCGGTGGAATTGCTCACGATCAGTCTTCCGGCGGCATCCAAGGCGAGCCCGGTGGGTCCGGAAAGCTTGGTGTCCGGGCCGGCGATGATGGCTGAGGGCACGGCAACCACATCCTGCTGGCTGGCGCTGCCAAGCACGTCAATCACATTGTCCGCCGGATCACTCACGTAAAGAATGTTGTTCACCGTGTCCAAAAGGATGGAGCCGATGTTGACGCCCACATTAAAGTTGCGCAAGGGCGTGATGTTGCCGTTGGCCGCGGAAGCACCACCAAACACCAGGACGCGCGTGCCATCCGCCACATAAAGCTGGTTAGCAACGGGATCGAAGGCCAGGTCCACCGGCGCGCTCAGCAAGGTATTTCCGCCGGAGATCACGCGGTCAGGCGTTACGTTGCCGTTTCGCGCGGAGGCGTTTTCAAAGACCATGATGGAGCCGCCACCGCGGTTGGCCACGAACAGACGGTCATTCTGGGTGTCCACGAGGAGGCGTTGCGGCCGCACCAGCTGCGAGGCCGTGATGGTGGCTATGGGGGAAATTGCGCCGTTGATGTTTTCGGCATCGGCAAAGCGAAGAATGGAGTTGCCGCTGGCAACGTAAAGCTGTCCAACGGACGTACCTGGCGTGGGCGTGGGGGATGTAGTCCCACCTACCGTCCTGCGTGGCGAGACAACGCATCCGGAGAGAAGAGACAGAGCAAGAATCGCTCCCAGCAACAGCACGGCCTTGTTCAGCTTCTTCATGGGCCCTCAGCTATCATGATACCCAGAAACGCCATGCAGCGGCTCTACATCGCCACCACCAATCCCGGGAAACTGCGTGAATTTCACGAAGCCGCGCGGCATCTGCCCGGTCAATTTGACTCTCTTCCCGGCCTGGAAACGCTGCCGGCGCCGGTGGAAGATGGCGAGACTTTCGAGCAGAACGCCAGGATCAAAGCCGAGTATTACAGCCGGTCCGTTCCCGGAGAGCTGGTGCTGGCGGAAGACTCCGGCTTGTCCGTGGACGAACTGGACGGCGCACCCGGCGTCTATTCGGCGCGCTATGCCGCGGTACTGAAATCGGGCAGCGCCACGCATGAGAATTCCAACGACCAGGAAAACAACGCGGCCCTGATCGCTCAACTAGAACGCTTGCCCGCGGGGAAACATGCGGGAAAATATGCCTGCGTGATCGCGCTGGCGCGTGATGGCGAAACGCTGGCGACATTCACCGGCGAAGCCAACGGCGAGCTGCTGACCAGCCCGCGCGGCAGCGGCGGCTTTGGCTATGATCCTCTGTTCTACTTCCCTGGCCTGCAGAGAACCTTCGCTGAGCTGCCGCTGGAAGAAAAACGTCGGCACAGCCATCGCGGCGCGGCGTTCCGGGCGTTCCTTAAGTGGTACGAGAAGGAGGGGGCACTCCGGGAGCGGACCCAATGACTGAACGGCGACTCACTTTAAGGTTGCGCTTCCCTGCAAATCGAAGTAAATTCAAGGCTTCCAAGCCGTGAAACGTCCTCAACCAGCACCTGCCAAAACGCCCAATGGCGCCTCTGACAAATATCAGCGAATCCTGGATGCCGCCATTGAGGTGATTGCGGAGAACGGTTTTTTTCACTCGCGGGTGTCAGAAATTGCCAACCGCGCCGGGGTGGCCGACGGCACCATCTACCTCTATTTCAAGAACAAGGACGAGCTGCTGATGGCGGCCATCGACTCGGCTTTCCACCGCTTTATCCGCCGCGCCAAGGCGGCGCTGGCGGAAATCAGCGATCCCAGGGAGAAATTGCGCCGCATGGCCTTCCTCCATTTGGAAGGTCTGGGGGCCAAGCGGAGCCTGGCGGTGGTGTTCCAGACCGAGTTGCGCCATAGCCTGAAGTTTCTGGGGCAGTTTTCTCACAACCTGATGGTGGAGTATTTTGATCTTATCAAGGGAGTGCTGCACGAAGGGCAGGAGGCAGGAGTGTTCCGCGCGGACATGTCAGTGACCATGGCGGCGCATTGTTTCTTCGGCGCGCTGGATGAGATTGTGACCACGTGGATCCTGACGGAGCGCGAACAGCAGCTTTCCGCCCTCACGGACTCCGTGGTCTCCATTATCCTGAAAGGTGTGGAAGCGGGCGCATGAGCGAGCTACCCAAAACGCTGGCCGGCATCTTCCAGGCTTCCGTGGCGCACGACCTCAGCCGCCACGTGATGATCAAGCGCGGCGCGGAATGGCAGGTGATCACCTCACGCCAGCTCTATGCCTACGTGACGGCCATGGCCCGGACCTTGCGCCAGTGGGGCATCGGCAAGGGCGATCGTGTGGCCATTCTCAGCGAGAACCGGCCGGAGTGGATGATCGTTGACTTTGCCTGCGTTTGCTGCGGGATCGTGGATGTGCCCATCTATTCCACGCTCACGGCGGAGCAGACCTTGTATGTTCTGGAAAACTCCGGCGCGCGCGTGGCTTGCGTTTCCAGCGAAGAGCAGCTCAGAAAAGTGCAGAAGGTCCAATCGCGGACCAAGGTGGAAAAGATCGTGGTGTTTGACGATCTGGCGGAGGTCAACGTAACGCCGATCTGGGGCCTGCTGCACAATGCGCCCCTGGAAAAAGACGCGGAGTTCGACCAGATGGCCGGCCAGATCAGCACGGACGACCTGGCAACGTTGATCTATACCTCCGGCACCACCGGCGTTTCCAAGGGCGTGATGCTCACGCACGGAAACCTTACCACCAACGCGGTGATGGCCACGCAGCACGCGGAATGGATGGAAGGAGACGTCTATCTTTCTTTCCTGCCGCTCTCACACGTAACGGCGCGGCACCTGGACTACGTTTGCTATCTCAACGGCGTGACCATCGCCTATTGCCCGTTCTTCGACCAGCTTCCGCAGATGTTCCAGGAAACAAAGCCGACGATCATCGTGGCCGTGCCCCGGGTGTACGAGAAGGTCCGCCAGGAAGCTGAGCGGCAGGCTGCCCGCGGTCTGAAACGCAAGATCTTTGACTGGGCCCTGCGGGTGGGCCGCCAGCATATCGGGGAAATACAAAACGGAGAGCGGCCCAACGCCACAGCATGGAAGCTGGCGGACAAACTGGTGTATTCCAAAATCCGGCAAGGGCTCGGCGGACGCGGACGCATTTACTTTTCCGGCGGAGCGCCGCTGGGATTCGACAACGCCGAATGGTTCTGCGCCATGGGCATCCCTATCTGCGAAGGCTACGGGCTGACGGAAACCTCTCCGGTCATCTCCGTGAACCGGCGCGGCGCGTTCAAGATCGGGTCAGTGGGAAAGCCGTACCAGGAACTCAATCTCAGGCTGGCGGAAGACGGCGAGATCATGGTGAAGGGCCCCACCGTCTTCCAAGGCTACTGGAACATGCCGGAAGAGACGCGGGCCGCGTTCGCGGATGGCTGGTTCAAGACCGGGGACATCGGCCAGCTGGACAGCGAAGGATTCCTCAGCATCACCGACCGCAAGAAGGACCTGATCAAGACTTCAGGGGGAAAGTTCATCGCTCCGCAGCCGATCGAGAATGCCTTGAAGGCCAACGTGCTGGTGGCGCAGGCCGCGGTAATCGGCGACCGCCGCAAGTACGCATCCGTGATCCTCTCGCCG
>DASVFK010000034.1:0-3680 GCA_036380095.1 Candidatus Angelobacter sp.
CCAGACTTACCCTGCCACATTACCCAGCGAGGTGTCGACCGCCGCGAGGTCTTCTCCACTGATCAAGATCGGACCACCTATCTGAGCTCCTGCAGGAAAATGTTGAGCGTGCCGGTACCCGCATTCTCGGCTATTGCCTCAAGGCGCGCTATTTTTCCAACAAATCTGGCATTTTTTGGCGAATCGGCCCGTGAGGGCCCGCTTGCGTCTTACCTGGGTATTACCAATCTACTTCCGAAAAACGGCCCCGGAAACCGTTAGCGCTGCTCAGGATTGCAAGAAGATTCCAAAGTGGGCCAGAGATCTTTTGGATCAATCAAGGATGCCCAGTAGCGCGCAGCCAGGTGTGGGACCAGTCACCTTACTGGCTACTCTGACCATGGGAGAGGTTAGGCGCTTCCAGCGCGGTATGCGGTTAGTCAGCTATCTGGGCCTGGAGCTGAACTAAAAGAGTTGCCGGTTCGAGGAGCGCAAGAGCAAACGAGCGTCGGACCCGAAATCCTGAACACCATCCGCAACCAATTTGTTCCTCAAGCGCTTCTGCTGGTCTAGTTCCGCTGTGCTCGGCTGCCCTAGTTTCCATCCACCCTTTGACAGGTCTCATTTTGATATTGAGTTCCAAAACGGAACTTGCTTGGCTAATCTTTCTTCTTAAATCTAGTTTTTTCTTGACATTGTTAGGTAGGCGCCCATAGCCTTCCGCGCTGTATTTACCATTTGGATTCCTGGCTCCTAGTTTCCTGACTCCTGAAGATTGGGGAAGTGAAATGGCCCTCCTCTCGCGTTTTGTAGCTTCATTTGTGCGCAGACTTGCCGTATGCGGAAGCCTCATCCTATGGCTCAGCTTGTGCGGTTGGGCCGGGACCTTCACGGCTTATGGCCCGCAAGTCTATGTCCGTGATACTGGTGCACCGGTTACGGTCACGAACACGTTTTCCGTGCTGAACCCGAATACACAGTACACGCTGCGCGTGGTGAATGGCGGATTGGTGGATGCGGTCAATGACCTGGTTTCCAGCACTGTCATCAGCGTGAACGGCGTGGTCATCGTGGCCCCGAACGACCTGAACCAGAACATCAGCGTGGTGGAGAAGCCGGTGACGCTGCAGGCCTCCAACACGATCGATGTGCAGGTGCGCGGCGCGCCGGGGGGCAAGCTGAGCGTGGAGATCATCGGCGTGGACAACGATCCGCCGGTGATCACGGCTGACTTGAGCCCTGTACCCAATCTCACCGGGTGGAACAAAAGCGATGCCACGGTCACGTTCACATGCAGCGACGCCATTTCAGGGATTGCTCAATGCTCGTCGCCGGTCACAATCAGCGTGGAGGGGGCCAACCAGCCGGTTTCCGGCCAAGCGGTGGACAAGGCTGGAAACACCGCTACGGCCAGCGTAACGGTCAGCCTGGATAAGACGCCTCCGGTGATTTCCGCCTCTGCTAGTCCGGCCCCAAATGCCGCAGGCTGGAACAATACCGATGTGACAGTTACCTTCGTTTGCCGCGATTCTTTATCAGGAGTCGCATCCTGCCCAAGCCCGACGACCGTCAGCACAGAGGGAAAAAACCAGCTCGTGACCGGCGTTGCAAGCGATGCCGCCGGCAACAACGCGGCCGCGGCTGCTTCGATCAGTCTGGATAAGACTCCACCGGCCATCACCATCTCTTCACCCCCGGCGGGAACTACCGTAAACGTCGCTAGCGTGACTATCTCCGGCACCGTAAGCGATTCGGGATCCGGACTGAGCAACGTAACTTGCGGTGGCGTTGCTGCAACGGTGTCGGGCTCTTCCTTTAGCTGTGTCCAGTCCCTGGCTGCAGGTACGAACAACATCCAGGTCCAGGCCGTGGACGCTGCTGGGAATGCGGCCGTAGCAAGCACCACCGTCGCGTTCGTGCGCCCACCCCAGATCACTATCACTTCGCCGGCCAACTCGGCCTTGTTCAATCAGAGCCCCATCACGGTAACGGGAACTGTGGCGGACACGGGAGCGCAGGTGACAGTGAATGGAATCTCCGCTCCCGTAACCGGCAACTCCTTTCTGGCTACGGTGCCAGTGCAAGAAGGCATCAGCACCATTACAGCGGTGGCCACGAACACCGATGGCTCAACCGGCACGGCAAGCGTCCAGGTGAACCTGGATACTACGCCGCCTCATGTGGCCATTTACTCGCCGGCCGACAAGTTTGTGACGACGGATACCACTGTAACTGTGACCGGTCTGGTGAATGACATCGTCGTGGGCACGGTAAATCCGCTGCAAGCCACCGTCACGGTGAACGGCGTGGCGGCACAGGTGGCCAATCGCAGTTTCAGCGTTTCTGGAATTCCCTTATCGCCCGGCTCGAATACAATCCACGCCACCGCGGTGGACGCAGCGGGAAACGCCGCCACTGCCACGGTGACAGTTGTGCGCCAGCAGGCGGGAACCCCGGTGGTGAAGGTATTCTCGGGAAATAACCAGTCTGGTGCGATTGGCACGCCGCTGCCCCAGCCCCTGGTGGCACAAGTACTCAACGCTTTCGGGCAACCGGTGGCGAATGTTCCCGTCATTTTCCGGGTCACTGCGCAGGATGGCGCGTTGGGGCCTGATCTGCCGGGCGTGAGCGACATTGCTGTGAACTCCGACGCGCAGGGACAGGCCACGGTACAGTTCAGGCTGGGCACACACGCCGGCGCCGGGAACAACCTTGTGGAAGCGTCTGCCACCGGCATTGCCGCCACCGCGGTGTTCAGTGCTTCCGCTACATCGACCGGGGCGGCGCTGGTCAACGTGGATTCAGGCAACAACCAGTTCGGTGTGGTTGGCCAGGCGTTGCCGCTGCCTTTTGTCGCCGTGGTAACGGACAACGGACACAACCGGATTCCCAACGTCCCCATCACGTTTACGGTGAAGAACGGCGGAGGGAACATCAACGGCCAGTCTTCCGCCACCATGAACTCTGACGGCGACGGCCGCGTGGAGGCGGTGCTTACGCTGGGCGCCGACGCCGGCGTCAACAACAACCTGGTGGAAGTAAGCTTTCCCGGCAACGCGGGATTCGCCGCGGCGTTTACCGCGACCGGCCGGACGGCTGGACCGGCGGCGGCCACCACCATCTCCGGCATAGTTCTGGACAACAGCAATCAGCCCATTCCGGGCGTGACCATGCGCCTGTTTCAACTGAACAAAGGCCCTTCCGGCAACCTGCCGCAGCAGGTGGGAACCCCGGTCCAGGCGGATGGCAACGGACAATTCGTCATCTCGCCGGCGCCCGTCGGTGTGTTCAAGCTCATGGCGGATGGCGGCACGGCCAGCAGGCCCGGCGTTTGGCCCACGCTGGAGTACGACATCATTACCATTCCAGGACAGAACAATACGGTCGGCTCGCCCATTTATTTGCCGCAGTTGAATCCGAACAGCAAGGTCTGCGTAACGGCCAGCAGCGGGGGAACGCTGACGATTCCGGAAGTGCCGGGCTTTGCGCTGACCATCGCGCCGGGATCGGCGACTTTCCCCGGGGGCTCGCGAACCGGCTGCGTCACGGTGACTCCGGTGAACATGGACAAGGTGCCCATGGTGCCTGGTTTCGGGCAGCAGCCCCGCTTCGTGGTGACGATCCAGCCGGTGGGGACCATGTTCAATCCTCCTGCGGCGCTCACCATTCCCAACGTGGACGGTCTTGCGCCGCGCGCCGTG
>DASVFK010000035.1:0-9665 GCA_036380095.1 Candidatus Angelobacter sp.
ACCGGCGGACGCTGCGGCGCCGGGACAAAGAAGAACGTCAGCGTGTACTTGTCGTCAAACACTCCGAAACCGGCGCGCACGACCGTCTTGGAATCGGGCGAATACGCCAGTCCAACGCGCGGCTGGAAGTTGTTGTGGTCGCCGTTGATGAAGAAATCCAGGCCAGCTTCCACGTCGTAACGCAGGCCGTAGTTCAGCGTGAGCTTCGGGGTCACCCGGAACTGGTCCTGAGCGAAGAAGCCGAAGTAGCTGTGGTTCAGATTGACGAAGAAATTCTGCTGTTGCGAAGCCAGAAACGCGTCATTCCACGTTGTCGGCACGGAAGGCGAGGCCTTGGTTGGATCAAACGGGCCGGGACCGATGGGGGCGCCCCAGAAGAAAGCAGCCAGGCACGGCGCTGTCAATCCGATCAACGGAGCGGGACACGGCGCCGATCCCCAATTCGCCTTGCTGGAGATCAACAGGTCGTCCAGGCTGGGGAAGATCACTCGCGCCGGAGTGAAGCCGGGCCAGATCACGAAGTTGCGCACATAATTGACGTCCGCGCCGAACTTGGCGTAATGCTTGCCCTTGACGATGGAAATCGTGTCAGCAGCCTGAACCCGAGTTTCGTTGTAGCGGTCAAACGCGCCAAAGTTGTGCCCGAACAGCAGCAAGTTGGGAACGTCTAGGTTCGGCTGTCCGGTAACGCCCGGGAACCCGTAGTTGCGTCGCGCCCACTGCACCAGCGCGGAGTTCACCTTGCTCTCGCCGAACTGCGTGGTCAGAGCGCCCACCAGCGTCTGGTCGCGCAGGGAGCCGTTGCGTCCGCTGCTGGGAGCGCCGATGCCGCCGCCATCCAGCGTCTCTCCCACCAGCATGTTCAGGTCGGTGGCGTCCTGGATCGAATACCGCGCGGAGAGCCGGTTCTTCGCGTTCAACTGGTGGTCCAGTTTCACGAAGCCGTTGTCGACGTCAGCGGTCTTCAGTACGTTTAGGTTTTCCGGGGCGATGCCCAGGCTGGCCTTCAAGGCGTTGATGGCCGCCAGATTGTTCACCACCAGGGCGGGGTAGCGCGGCGATTCCGCGCGCCGCTGCCCTTCATAGTTCAGGAAGTAAAACGTCTTGTCTTTCTTGAGCGGTCCGCCCAGCGTGGCGCCGAACTGGCCCTGGCGAAACGTGTTGAACTGCGGCAGGGTGAGGATGGAATCAGAATTGAGTTTGTTGTTTTCCAGGTACGCGTAGACCGATCCATGTTGGTCGTTGGTCCCGGACTTGGTCACGATGTTCACAATGCCGCCCAGAGCGCGTCCGTATTCGGCGGCAAAGCTGTTGTTCACCACGCGGAACTCGCTCACCGCGTCCTGGGAAGGCGTGGCCCGCTGCGAACCAGTGGCGGAATTGATGTTGTCCGCGCCGTCCACGGTCACGCTGTTGTTCAGGTCGCGCTGCCCGGCAAAGGAGATGCGCGTCACCGAAGGATCGGTAAACGTGGACTGCAGGCTGATGCGGCCGGTGGTGACGCCGGGGCTGAGCAGGGCAAAGTCGGTGAACAGCCGTCCGCTCGAAGGCAGTGACTGGATCTGCACCGTCTCAATCACCTGGCTCACTTCGGTGCGCGTCGGCTCGATAACCGGCGCCTCGGTGCTCACGGTGACCTCTTCCGTGGCGGCCGCAACCTTCAGCGAGATATCAATGGTGGCCACCTGGCCCACGCGCAGCACGATCCCTTTCTGCGAGAACTTGGAGAAGCCCTTCTGCTCCACCACTAGATCGTAGTTGCCCGGCGGCACGCTGGTCAGGATGTAAAGGCCGGCGTTATTGGACGTGGTTGTGTACACATGGTTGGTGTCTGTGTTGCGCAGGGTCACCGTGGCCTTCACGATCATACTGCCGGTCTGGTCGTGCACGGAGCCATTGAGCTGCGCGTCCGTGGTGCTGACCTGGGCAACGGCGATGCTGGTGATAACGAGCAGAATCAGGGCAAGCAGCGAATAACCGGGTAGTCGGGCCTTCATGAAGTTCTCCTTTGAAGGGCGCCAAAGCCTGACGAACGTTCGTTCGCACTCTGAGGCCAAAGACAACAAGAGCGCGAACAAAACAGAGGGCTTGCGGGCCGCCCGGAATTCTCTCCTACCCGCAGAAAAAGTCAAGGAGTTTTATTTTGACATCAAAACTCATCCGCCCGTTTCAGGAACTCACGGCTGCTTCACCACCAGCGTGGGCTGGTCGTAAAGCTGGATGCGCAGTGTGAGAGACTTGCGCTGGCTGAAGGTCTTGCTGTCCACCGGGTAAGAAAAAACTGTCACGCCGGTGAATGACTTCCCGGGCGGAATCTTTAGCTCTTCCCGCAGCGGTTCGGCCCGGGCTTCCGTGAGCTGGGGAAACGCCTTGAAATAAAGATCGGCGTCACTCGCCGCGGCGGCGTGGTCCGTGTACTTCTTGCCGTCGGCGGTCTCGATTTCGGAATCGATGTTCTTGACCCAGAGCTGTTTTTCGATCACGTTGTCCATCTTCACCTGCACCGCCACCATGGTGTTGCCGTCCTGGTCCGCCGTGGCCACTTTGACGATGGAACCGGCCACCACCGGCTTGGGGCGGTTGCTGAACGACACCACCGCGACGATCACCGCCACCACCGCCGCGGCGATCAGCACGGGCACAATCGGCGGCAAAGTCCACTTGGCCTTGTCAAACTCCTCGCTCATCGGCACGTGAGCGTATTCCGGCGGCTTGGCTGCGGGAGCGGGCTGAGCAGGCTTGGGCTGTTCCGGCGCGGGATTTTGGTTCTCAGGCATGGACGCCTCCTGGGACAACCATACTAACGTGAGATGCTGGATTCCGACGAGACGCTATCTTCCCCTATTTTCCTGCATCCTTATGGCCCGCTCCAGCGTATTAATCGAAATGAGTTCTCCGGAGAGATCATGCGGACCATTACACTCCTCCTATTCATAGCGGCCGGCGCCTGCCCCGCGCAGGAACCCGTGCGCGTGGCCACCAACCTGGTCAACGTCGCTTTCTCGGTGCGCGATTCCAAAGGCGCCCTGGTGGGAAACCTCACGAAAGACGACTTTCAAGTGCAGGACGACGCCGTTCCCCAGAAAATCTCCTTCTTCTCTCGCAGCTTCGATCTTCCCCTGACGCTGGGCCTGATCGTGGACTTCAGCGGCAGCCAGGAGCATTTTCTCAAAAAGCACCAGCATGACCTGGAGGTGTTTCTGAAGGAAGTGCTGGGGCCGAAAGACCGGGCTTTCCTGATCTGCTTTGGCAACCACCTGCGGCTGGCCAGCGACTTTTCCCCTTCCGGCGGCGAGTTGCTGGATAGCCTGAACGAGTTTGAACACGGCAACCGCAAATTTCCCGAACTGGGACCGCGCGAAGACCGCGAACTCGGCACCGCTTTTTACGACTCCATCTATTATTCGGTCACGGAGAAGCTGGCCCGCGAGCAAGGCCGGCGCGCGCTTCTGGTCTTCAGCGACGGCGAAGACAACTCCAGCTCGCATGACATGATGACCGCGATTGAGACTGCGCAGGCCGCCAACGTCGTCGTCTTCTCCATTCGCTACACTGAAACAAAGCACGGCACGCTGACCGCGCGCAACCAGTACGGCATCCGTGTGATGGAGCGCATCGCCCGCGAGACCGGCGGCGCGCATTTTGACGCCAAGGCCGTCAACCCGCACCAGTACTTCCGGCAAATCGCTGAAGAACTGCGCGCGTCGTACGAGCTGGCGTACTATCCTTCCACCGCGCTCAAGGACAACACATTTCACAAGATCGTGGTCCGGCCGCGGCAGGAAGGCTTGGTGGTCCGCGCCAAGACCGGATACTTCGCCCGCTGAGCGAACCCTCACATCACACAAGAACCGGCTTTCCCCGCCGCATGGCTTTGGCGAACTGCGCTGCCGGCAGCGTGTTGAGCACGTCATGTTTGGTCAACCACGCGCGGCGCAGTTGCAGCACGCCGTAGCGGATCTTCTCCATGTGCGACGTATGGTGCGAATCCGTGTTGACAACAAATTTCACGCCTTTGCTTTTGGCCATGCGCAGGTGCAGGTCGCGCAGGTCAAGCCGGTCAGGATACGCGTTGTGCTCCATGGCCACGCCGGCTTTCGCCGCGGCGGCAAAGACCTTGTCCAGGTCAAAGCTGAAGCCCTCGCGCCGCAACAAGAGGCGCCCGGTGGGGTGCCCGATGATCGAGGTGTTGGGATTTTCGATCGCCCGCAGCAAACGGTCCGTCATCTCCGCTGCAGTCTGGTTGAAGTGCGAGTGGACGCTCGCTATCACCACATCCATCTGCTCCAGCACGGAATCAGAAAGGTCCAGTTCGCCATCCGCCAGGATGTCCACCTCAATACCGGCAAACACCGTGATCCCCTCGAACTTCTTCGCCGCTGTGTGAATGCGCTTAATGTGCTCTTCCGCGCGCTTGTCATCGAGGCCATTGGCGAAGGCCAGGTTCTTGGAGTGGTCCGTGATGGCCATGTATTCGTAGCCATGCCCCCGCGCTGCCTCGATCATCTCTTCGATGGTGCACTTGCCGTCGGTTTCCACCGTATGCATGTGCACGTCACCCTTGATGTCTTCGAGCGTGATCAACTCCGGCAGTTTGTCCTCTGCGGCGGCCTCGATCTCGCCGTTGTTCTCGCGCAGCTCCGGTGGAATCCACTGGAGGTCCAGCTTCTTGTAGATCTCTTCTTCCGTCTTGCCCGCCACGCGTTTCTTGTCGTCCACGCGGTCCAGTCCGTATTCGCTGAGCGTGTAGCCCATCTTGAGCGCGCGTTGCCGCAATGACACGTTGTGGTTCTTGGAGCCGGTAAAGTACTGCAGCGCCGCGCCAAATGACTCCGGCGGCAACAGCCTCACATCCACTTGCAGTCCGCTGCGCAGCTTGATGCTGACCTTGTTCTCGCCCTTGGCCAGCACCTCCAGGATTCCGGGAAAGCCCAGGATCTTTTCCACCACTTTGTTGCGTTGCGCTTCATTGGTTCCGCATTTTCCCGTGACGAGGAGATCCAGGTCGCCCACCGTCTCTTTGCCGCGCCGCAGCGATCCCGCAGGCGTCACCTTGTCCACGCCGGGCAGATTTTCCAGTAGCGCGATCATCTGCCGCGCAACCTCGTCCGCCACGTCCAGGTGAAAGCGGCCTGTCATCTGGCGATAGGCCTCAATCGCTTTCAAGATCTTCTGCTCGCTCTTTTCGCTCTGCCGCGGCAGTTCGCGCAGCTTGCCTTCGCGCGCCAGCTTGGCTACGCCTTCCGGATCGCAGACCTGGAACGCGTCCCAGATCAGCGCAATGGTTTTCGGCCCCATGCCGGAGACCTTGAGCAGATCCAGCATCGAGGGGTGATAGCGCTTGAGCAGCTCTTCATGCAGCGCCAGCTTGCCCTTGGTGAAAATTTCCTGGATGTGCCCGGCCATGCTTTTGCCGATCCCCGGGATCTCCATCAACGCTTTCTGGTCTTTGTGGATTTCCGCCAGCGGCTGCTCCAGTGCCTCAATCGCTTCCGCCGCCCGGCGATACGAGCGTATGCGGAAGGAGTCTTCGGCGGCTACCTCCATCAGGTCAGCGGTTTCGTGGAGGACGTTGGCAATGGACTTGTTGTCAGTCGGCGTGCGCACAGAATCATTGTACGGCGGGCGAGGAAAAGCTCACCACTGATGAGGCTGATCGCACGGATGGAGAATGCGGCTTATGCAACGCGGAGGCGCGGGCTCAGTTAGAAGTGAAGCTGCGATTGCCCTTGCCGTCTTTCACGTGGGCTTATACGCGGAAGCCGAGGAGCACGGCCACATAGGCACGAACCTTCTTGAACAGATCCGCTGGGGCTTTGGAGTGCAGCTCGGCATGGCGCGCTACCCAATCCAGGCTCTTGATTTGATCGGCGAGCACCGATCCCTGCACACGATCAACGATTGCCGGAACTTCAAAAGGATATCCTTTGCGCGCACTGGTCAATGGACACACAACGCAGAGCCCGCTGGCCCGGTTATACCTGGAATCGGTCAGGACGAGCGCCGGTCGCCGCCTGCTTTGCTCGCGTCCAGTCTGAGGATCAAAATCAAGCCAAATGATGTCGCCCGCCTCGGGAACGTACGAGGTCACCACTCGACAGGCTCCTTACCGACGCTGACACCACTTGAAATCTCGCCATGCCGGTTTTCCGGCGTGATGCGGGCCACCAGCTCAGACAGGCTGAGGACCTTCGACACGCGGCGCACCTCCAGCTTGCCTTCTTCACTGGCAGTCAACTCTATGGCATCGCCTTCCTTCAGGCGCGCCACGTCGGCCGCCCCACGCGGAATGCGCACCGCCAAGCTATTTCCCCATTTCAAAACACGCGCTTTCATTTATTCTCTCCGTAGATACACAGTATACACTGCGTCCATACCTTGTCGATGCTGGCATACTTCAGTCGTCAACGTGAATCCATGCTAAAAGAATCTCATGTGCGCTTCATCACCATCTCGCCCTCCGGCTCCACCTCTTCCCCTTCCTCCGTCATGAACGCAAAAGCTTCCTGGGGCACGGCGTTGCACATCCACACCGGTGCAAAGGACAGGCGATGCAGCGGAGTTGGCCCGTGTTCTTTCAGCGCGGCCAGATGCCGGGGTGAGCGATAGCCTTTGTTCGAAGCCAGGTCGTATTGCGGATAGACGGGGTCCCAAACCCGGATCATTTCGTCGCGGGCAACTTTGGCCACGATGGAAGCCGCGGCAATCGAGATGGAGAGCGCGTCGCCGTGGATGATGTTGGTCTGCGGGCAGGCCCAGTCCAGGCGGACCGCGTCAACCAGCAGATGATCGGGCCCAGGCGCAAGCTGCGCGATGGCGTTGCGCATGGCCAGTAACGACGCCCAATAAATATTGAGCTGGTCGATGCGCGCCACATCCACCGCCGCTACCGCCCAGGCGATGGCATGCTGCTGGATACGCTCAGCCAGCTTCTCCCGCGTTTTCTGGTCGAGCAGTTTGGAGTCGCGCAGGCCCTTGATGCGGTAGTCCGGGGGAAGAATGACGGCGCCTGCCACGACCGGCCCAAAGAGCGACCCGCGGCCCACTTCATCCACTCCTGCCACCAGCCCGGCGCCTGCGGCCCAAGCCAGCTTTTCAAACTTCTGCGTGCACTTGAGCCGCTTGAGCAGCCGCAGCTTCATCGTGCCGGCGGAATATGGAAGACCCGTCTCCGGATTGATGGGGACTGGAGTTTTCTTGCGCTTCTTTCTGCCGAGTTGGGGCACAGTGGACATTGCTGACCCGATCCATTATGCCTGTAAAACCTGAGTTGGTAGAAGCTTCAGTCCAAATCCTCGGCAGGCGGAGCGGTTTACCCGCGGTCTGCCGCTTCAGCGCGTCTTCTTCGCGGCCGATCGCCGCGGCAATGTGCGGTTGAAGAATTCCACGAAAGGGGCCATGGCCTCAAAGCGGCTCACCACCGCGGGCATCAGCTGGGTGGTGGAAATAAGGTCCATGTCCAGCATGGAAACCAGGTACCACTGTTTGCGCCGGACCAGGTCTGCGGCGGGGTGGTGCGCCGGAAATCCCTTGGGCATGTGCTGGAGTGGTTCGCCCTGCAGTTCGCCGGCAAGCTTCTTGAGTCTTGGGTTGCGCAGGATCTCCTGAAACTCGCGATAGTCCTTTTCGATCAGTTTGCGATAGGCCTTAACCTCGTCAGGCCCGGCAGAATACACGCCGCCCAATACCACGGCTTCGCGCGCGGTGAAATGGAAGTAAAAACAGGCGCCCTGGGTTTCGACTGCGTCCTTGTGGACCCAGATGGCAGCCGGATGCGTCCAGCTTGGCGCCGCGGTGCGCGAGCTCCCGATGTTGCCGGAAACGTCAAATACCGCTTTGGCCGGAGGAGTAACGTAGTGCCGCGCGAAGCGGGCGAACTCCCTCGTGATACTGCAGACCATGTTCAGCAGCGGCGTAGTGATCTTTTGCTCATACAATTCACGATTCGCCGGCAGCGACCGCTTGCTCCTGGGCGCGCGCAGCAGGGCCACACCTTGGGGGCAAAACCCGGGAAAAGACTTGGTTGGTACAGGACACGTCAGCAGTTGCGCCATAGGTTCGGCCCCCGAAGCATCTTTCGCTAGGTTACTTTGTCTTAGGTTCTGGCAAGATACTACTATCTGGCAAGATACTACTGAGAGGTAAGCAACGTCAAAACAAGCGTTGCTCAGAACGCGATTCTCAGCTTTCCTGGGCCGTTGTTTCTATAGGAGCGGAGCCTGGTCCCTTACTACGGACCAAAACGAAACCCTAGGCTTGCTCTGAAGCGCTGGGAACAGCGGCTTCCGCCTGTGGGCGTTCCACTTCGCGCAGGCGGGCGGCCTTGCCCCTGAGTCCGCGCAGATAGAACAGCTTGGCGCGGCGCACCTTGTTGGAGCGCACGATCTCCACCTTATCAACCACTTTGGAATTCAAGGGAAAAATGCGTTCCACGCCGGTGCCAAAACTCATCTTGCGCACGGTAAAGCTGCCGGTGGGGCCGTTGCTGCGCGAGATCAGCGTTCCTTCAAACGCCTGGATGCGCTCTTTGTCGCCTTCTTTGATCTTCACCTGCACGCGGACGGTATCGCCCGGATTCATTTCAGGGAGGTCCTTGCGCTGCAGCTTGGCAGCCAGTTTGGCCATGATGGGATGCTGTGACATGTTGTGTTCCTCTTCTTGTGGGACGCAAGGCCCCGAAATTTAGCGATTAGCTCTTAGCAACCAGCAATTAGCCGGAACAACAAGTCTTTGGCTAGTTGCCAATTGCTAATTGCCAATTGCTCTAATCTCCGCGATTAACTTCCTGTCTTCCTCGCTCAGCGCCTGCTGCTCCAGCAGGTCCGGACGGTTGCGCAACGTCTTCTGAAGCGCCATGCGCCGCCGCCATTTGCGGATCTGCTCATGGTTGCCGCCGATGAGCACCTCCGGCACCTGCATCCCGCGGAACTCTGCCGGCCGCGTGTAATGCGGATAATCCAGCAATCCGCCGGAGCCGCACGTGCTGTCCGGACCCTCTGCGCCGGCCTTCTCGCCGGCAGTAAAACTCTCCTGCGCCGCCGAGGCCTCATTGCCCAGCGCTCCCGGCACCAGCCGCGTGACCGTATCCACGATCACCGCCGCGCCCAGTTCCCCGCCGCTCAGCACGTAATCGCCGATGGATATCTCGCGATCAGCAAGCCCTTCCGCCACGCGTTCATCCACGCCTTCATAGCGGCCGCAGATCATCACGATCCGCTCCAGGCCAACCAGCTCTTGCGCCAGCGCCTGGGTGAACATCTCACCCTGGGGCGAGAGCAAGATCACCGTCTCGCGCGCCTGGCGAGCTAACCGTTTCTCGCGCGGCGACACGCCCAGTGATTCCACGCACTTGAACAGCGGTTCCGGCTTCAGCACCATGCCTTCGCCGCCGCCGAACGGCCGGTCATCCACCGTGCGATGCCGGTCCGTGGTGAACTCGCGCAGGTCGTGCAGCGTGATTTCAATGAGCCCGGCTGCTTCTTGTCTCGCCCGGCGGACGATGCCGTAATCCAGCGGCCCGCGGAAAAAGTCCGGAAAAATCGTTACGATCTCGAACTTCATCAGTGGATCTCAATCCTGCTGTTTCTACCAACCTGTTTCCAGTAACTTTGTTTCTTACGCCCGCCTCTGCCCGTCTTTCTCGTCATTGCTCAGCGGCGCATCCA
>DASVFK010000036.1:0-33151 GCA_036380095.1 Candidatus Angelobacter sp.
CACAGGCAATCCGGCGACCTCATTCAAATTCATCGCGCAGGATGGGATTGGCGACGGCATGGATCCCACGAAGATTGGCGGAGAGTTTACCGCCGACGTGACCAAGGTCGACGCCGCCAAATACCTCGTCGACCAGGACAAGTGCGATTTCGGCGGACTGACCGTCCCCAGCGCTACCTTCCCCTTTGACGCTACCAAGATCAAAGAAGGCCAGCGCGTTGAGGTTGATACCGTAAGCGTGGTCCCGCCCGTGAACGGAAGCCTTCTCGCTGACAAGGTCAGGCTTGAACAGCAGGCGCTCAAGGGAACGGTCTCCAACTTCGCGGCAGGAAACGGCGGCGCTGCCACCTTTGACCTGACGGTGCCCGCGGACTCGTATCTGGCGACTTTGAATCCCAGCATCAGCCCGTTGACTGTTCATGTTTTCCTGCAGCCAGGGACCAACAACAAATTCGGGGCCATCGCCAACGCCAATTCCGTGCGGGTGCGCGGCCTGCTCTTCTGGACCGGGACACAATTCAACATGATTGCTCGCCGCATTACCGCTCCCTCGCAGTCACTCTGAGGCCGCGCGCAAACACGGTCTTTGCTTATCACAGCAGCTTTGCGACAACAGCTGCAATCACCGGCATCGGTGAGTGCGATCACAGGCGCACGAAGCATCTACTCTGGATACTGGATGCGTGGACTAAGCGATCGATCCCCCTTCCCTCTGCCCGGTCCTGAGGAGGAACACCCATGCATCTTCTTTATTCAGAATCCTCACAGCGCACCGTATTTCGCGGCGTGCTTGGTCTTGCGATTCTATGCGCACTATTTTTTATGCTGGGCTGCGGAAACGACAAAACGACATTTGTTGCACCCACGCCCACTCCACTGGCCACCACCTCCACGCAGATTCGCATCGGTGACAGCCCCGTTGACCAGTTGTTGGCCTTTGAGGTCACCGTTGGCGATCCCGTTGTGGCAAAACTTACTTCAGGAAAACAGTTCAACGTTACCCTCAGCAACAATCGTCTCGAATTGAGCCACATGGCGGGGAAGATGGAGCCAATCCTGGTTTCCAACCTGCCACAAGGCACCTATAACGGCCTTGAGATTACGTTTGTCGATCCCGCCGTCACTTATGTGTACCAGCGGGGATGGTTCTTTGATGGAGGCCGCAGCTCGATTGCCACACAGGACTTCCCTGGAAACCAGACCGTGAAAATTGAGTTCGATCCCGCAGTGACGCTCGGCAGCAACGCCAGCGTCGTCAGTATCGATGTGAACCTGGCCAAGGCCCTTGTCATGAACCCAGACGATCCTTCGGAAATCACCGGCGTCAACTTCACTCCGGAGGTCTTCACCGTCACGCAGACCGCTCCCGCCCCGGCGGACAAGCAACAGCATGACGATGGCGAACTGGAAAGCGTTACCGGGACCGTGGCCTCAGTGAATGGAAACAGCTTCATCCTCAACGCCGGCCAAAGCGGAGCACAGCTCACCGTTACCACCACAAGCTCTACCATGTTCTATGACAGCGTGAAGAACCTGGCGGACATGGTAAACCGGCTCGTGGAGGTGGAAGGCTACACACAATCGGACGGCACTTTGGTTGCGACTGAGGTGGAAGGCCTTGTGAGCAGCAAGGGCGCCAGCATCGAGGGCGTGATCCTGGATGCCGGTGACTCGCTGGTTGAACGCAACGTGCTCGGCTACGCTCACCAGGCGCAATCGTTCACCATCCTTGCCCAGGACGCCACCGGCAACGGCACGAAGAACGATGACCTGGGCTGGACCTTCACCGTCCACACGGACTACCTCACGGAAAATGCCTACTCGGTGGATTACGGCAAATGCGACTGGAAAGGGCTCGGCACCGATGTTCCCGGCCCGCTGTTCCCATTTGACTCCAGACACCTCTTCCCCGGACAGCGCGTGTCCGTAACCACGGGCAGCGCCCTTCCGGATGCGGATTTCTCGCATTTTACCGCCACCAAGGTCGAACTGGAGCAACAGGCGGTTACGGGAGAGATTGTGTTCTACCATCCGCCGAATCCCGAGCCAACGCCTTCGCTGGCGACTACTACCCCCGCAGATGAGGGAACGTGGTTTCTCCTCCGTCTGCCTGAAGACTCGTTTGTTCGTGCGCTCTCCGGACGCGCCTTCGTGCTGGTTTATCAAGGACCAGCCACTGACGTGGAGTTCCTGCCCACCAATGAAGAAAAGACGATCGGAGTCGGGACCGTGGCCCGGGTGCGCGGGTTGATGTTTGCCTTCGCCTCATGGTATCCGAACAGCGCACCTGCAATGGTGTCCATGGATGGCGGAACCCTCACCATGATTGCGCGGCGCATCACCGAGATGGCCCCTCAAGAGAAGTTACCGCCTTCCTCGGTCAAGAAATAACAACAGCAATCGAACTTTTCCTTTGGGCCGCACTTCAGGTGCGGCCCTCTTCTTTGCGGCCTGAACTCTTGTGAGATTGGTCACAGACTGAGCTCCACCCGGACAGTTACTCTGGTTTTGGAATGACAGACCTTCTCCTGACGCCCTCTTCCGGCTGGCCTTCAGCGAAATGCCTTATTTGCTGGGCCAGAAAGGCCTTTTCAGGACCCAGAAAGTTGTTCCACAACCGGATTCATCGTGTCTTATCAATCAGAGTGACCGAAACACGGCACTAGTAGTTAACCAGTTGTGCAGACGGCGGAGGAGTTTGGCTCCCAATCAGGACCAAAGCTTTCCGGCAATGAATCGGCCCCAGGCCGTGAAAGCTGCTCTGACCCGAGGACCGAACCAAAAAATCTAAAAAAGATCCCGAGAAGGAGATTTGAAATGCGTTCCAACAGTTACAACAAGATTGAAAAGTCGGCCATTCGGGCCGTACTCGCCCTGATTGTGGCCGCCGGCCTGGTGTTTGCAGTGGGTTGCGGCGGTGGCGGTTCCACCATCACAACGTCAGTCAGCCCCACGCCCACACCACTCGGTCACGCGAACACGCAAGTCCGCATCGGCGACGCGCCGGCGGACAGCGTCATTGCTTTTGAAGTCAGCCTCAGCGCGCTTTCGCTCACGCCCAGCGGCGGCGGAGCAGCAGTCAGCGTCCCGGTAGGCGCTAACAATCGCATCGAACTCAGCCACCAGTCCGGCAAATTTGAGCCGCTCGCGCTCGGCGACCTGCCGGCAGGCACATTCAGCAGCGCCTCCATGACTCTGGCCAACTCCGAGCTCACGTTCATGACCAGCACCGGCACGGCCGTACACATCAACGGCCCGGCCAGCGCGCAGGTCACCGTGCCTCTGAGCCCCAGCCTCGCTCTGGGAAGCAGCCCCATGGTCCTCGCAATTGACGTCAACGTGGCCAACTCCATCACCACCAATGCCAGCGGCGCGATCACCGGCATCAGCTTCGGCGCCAGCTCATTCAGCATCACTGCCAAGGCTCCGGGCGCGCAAGCCGGCCAGCAGGATGACGACGGCGAAATCGAAGACGTTCGCGGCACGGTGACTGCGGCCACTTCCAGCAACTTCACGCTGAAAGTCGGACAGACGGGCTCGTCAATGGTATTCAGCTTTGACGCTTCCACCAAGTTCAGCGACGGCGCCACCGCCGCCACCCTGCTCAACCAGATCGTGAGCGTGGAAGGCTTCACCAAGTCTGACGGCAGCCTGTTCGCCACGGAAGTGGAAGGCCAGGAAGCCTCGACCGGCTCCGAACTGGAAGGCATGATCCGCGTCATCAACGCCTCTCTGCTGACCGTGACTGCGCACGATGGCAGCGGCTCCGGCATGGACGACACCAAGGTTGGCGCCGACTTCACCGTCAGCATCAACGGCCTCAGCGCCAGCAAGTTCAGAGTGGACAACGGCAACGGCTTCGGCAGCCAGGTGCCCAACACGCTGAGTTTCAGCGCCACCACCATCCACGCCGGCCAGCAGATTGAAGTGGAAAGCAACAGCCCGGTTCCCGCGGCCAACGGCAGCATCACCGCCGATAAGATCAAGCTGCAGCAGCAGGGCGTCTCCGGCACGGCAGCCAGCGTGGCGGCCAGCACGTTCGACATCACCCTGGCGGCTGACTCGGCCCTGGCCGTGATCTCCGGTCAGACTGTGGTCCACGTGACCAAGGTCGCCAGCACGGACACGCGCAAGACGGTCGCCAACGGGACTGCGGTCCAGGTACGCGGACTGCTCTTCTGGAACGGGACCTCCTGGCAGTTGATTGCCCGGCGCATCCGGTAAGCGAAAAACAACGCTTCACTCAAAACTCAACCGGCCACAGCGAACCTGCTGTGGCCGGTTTTTTGTTGGAAGCACTCAGCGGTCGGCAATCAGCATTCCGCCACGATACAGCGCGGAAATCATTGGCCGCGAATCCACACGAAAGAACACGAATCATTCAAAAGAAATTCGCGTGCTTCGCGTTAATTCGCGGCTGATCTTCCGCCTTGGTTGACCCGAAAGTTTCAGGGCTGAGTGCCGACTGCCGCACGCTGCTTGGCCAGTGGATAGTTTGGCTTTACCCGTGACGATCCGACATTTGCAGAGCGCGAGCCGCGGGCTTTTGTCGTCCTCTGAGGCTCCGTTCCATCCACTCGCCTCCAGGCAGGAACGCCAGCAAGCCGACGAAAACTCCAAACGCGATCACGCCCGCCGGATATTCCGGCTGCATCCAGCGATTAAGGTAGGGAAACACACCGAACTGCTCCAATCTCCCGAGCCCCGAGAAAACCAGGAGTGCTCCAAACAAGAAAATGCCGATTCGATGCTTCAGCTTCACGGATCACCCGATCTCCCGATCACCAGATTACCCGATTTACTTGCTCATCCCCAACTGCGCCAGGATAAACGCGTAATCAAACGCCACTTCCTTGAACCGGTCATAGCGTCCGGAGGCGCCTCCGTGGCCCGCAGCCATGTTGGTCTTGAGCAGCAGCACATGCTGGTCGTCTTTCAGCGTGCGCAACTTGGCCACGTATTTCGCCGGCTCCCAGTACATTACCTGGCTATCATTGAAAGAAGTCTTCACCAGCATGACCGGGTACGCGCCTTTCTTCAGGTTGTCGTAAGGCGAGTACTTGAGCATGTAGTCGTAAGCCGGCTTCTCGTTGGGGTTGCCCCACTCTTCGTACTCGCCCACGGTCAGCGGCAGGGACGCATCCAGCATGGTGTTCATCACGTCGACGAACGGCACGTGGGAAATTACGATCTTGAAAAGGTCTGGACGCAGGTTGGTCACGGCGCCCATGAGTAGTCCACCGGCCGAGCCGCCTTCAATCACGATCTTGTCGCGCGCGCCGTACTTGTTCGCCACCAGGTGCTCGGTGCAGGCGATGAAGTCCGTGAAGGTGTTCATCTTGTTCATCATGCGTCCGGCATCGTGCCAGGCCTTGCCCATATCACCGCCGCCGCGAATGTGCGCATAAGCCATGACCACACCGCGGTCCAGCAGCGAGAGCCGCGTGGCGCCAAAGGTGATCGGCAGAGTGAAGCCGTAAGACCCATAGGCATAGACGTACAGCGGGTTGGAGCCATCGGCCTTCTTCATGTCCTTGCGGTAGATTAACGAGACGGGAACCTTCACGCCGTCACTCGCTGTGGCCCAAATGCGCTCGCTCTGGTACTTGGTGCGATCAAAGCCGCCAGGCACTTCAGTCTCTTTGAGCAGCGCGGATGATTGCTTCTCCACGTCATAGTCAAACACTGAAGGCGGCGTCACCAGCGATTGGTAGTTGTGGCGGAACTTCGTGGTCTTGAACTCGCGGTTGGTTCCAGGAAACGCAGAATACACCGGCTCAGGAAACTTGATGCGCTGCTTCTCGCCGCCGGGCAGCTTCACCACTGTAAGTTGAGGCAGACCGTTCTCGCGCTCCACCAGAACATAGAAATCCTGGAAGACCTCCACCGCGCTCAGCATCACGTCCGCGCGCACCGGGATGATCTCCTTCCAATTCTCCTTGCCGGGAGCGCTCACCGGCGCGGTCACCAGGCGGAAGTTGCGGCCTTTGTCGTTGGTGCGGATAAAGAACTGGTCGCCGCGATGATCGGCGTAATACTCAACGTCCTGCCGCCGGGGCTCCATCAATTTCCACTCGCCGGCCGGAGTTGCCGCATCCAGATAGCGCACCTCCGACGTCGTGTGGCTCCCGACCTCCAGCAGCAGATATTTTCCGCTGCGCGTTTTTCCCACGCCTACGTTGAAGCGCTCGTCTTTCTCTTCGTAAATCAGGTCATCCTTGCCCGGGGCGCTGCCCAGCTTGTGGCGATAAAGCTGGTACTGCCGCTTGGTCTTGTCCTCTTCCACCGTGTAGAAGATCGTCTGGTTGTCATTGGCCCATGCGATGGAGCCCACCTTTTCCGCAATCACCGCAGAATCTTTTCCCGTTCGCAGGTCGCGCACATAGAGCTTGTACTGGCGGAAGCCTGTGTTGTCAGTGGAATAGGCAAGCAGGTTGCCGTCATCGCTCACCTCAGCCCCTCCCAGCGACATAAACGGCTGCCCCTTGGCCAGCTCGTTCACGTCCAGCGTGATCTGCTCCGGCGCATCCAGGCTGCCTTTCCGGCGGTCATAAATCTGGTACTGCTTTCCTTTTTCCCAGCGCGAGTTGTAAAAATAGTCGCCGCGCTTGTAGGGGACGTTCGTGTCCGTCTCCTTGATGTGGCTCACCATCTCGTCATAGAGCTTCTTCTGCAGCTCCTCGGTGGGCTTCATTACTGCGTCAGCGTAGGCGTTTTCTGACTCCAGGTACTGCGCCACCTCGGGCTTGGACTTCTCCCGCAGCCAGGAGTAGTCGTCTGTCAGCGTGCCGCCGTTGATGTGGTTTTCCGTGTGGACTTTCTTGGCGACGGGCGGTGGCGGCGGTGCTGCGGCGGTGGCGGCAGCGGCGGGCTTATCGTCGGCGTTTACAAGAGTGCTCATGAGAATAAAGAGGACAACCAGCAATTTTTTCATAAATCCGCCTTTCGCGAGTGGAAGCGCTCGGTCGCAAGGAATTATAGCGAGGGGATGAGCTTTCGTCGCGGCCCCGTCCCCCAAATTCCTGCCATATGATTAAATAGACTATTCATGCCCATGGACCTGAAAGCTATCCAGTCAGCCCTGCACGAGCGCGGCATCGACGCCTGGTTGTTTTACGACCACCACCATCGCGACCCCATCGCCTACAAGGTGCTGGACCTGCCCGAGACCTTGATGGTCACGCGCCGCTGGTTTTACGTGATCCCGAGAGAAGGCGACCCCGTAAAGCTGGTGCACCGCATTGAGGCCGGCCACCTGGATTCTTTGCCGGGCAGCAAGCGTGAATACTCCGCCTGGCGCGAACTGTGGGACAACCTGCAGGCCATGCTGGTGAAGTTCCGCAACGTGGCCATGCAGTACTCGCCTAACAACTCGATTCCCTACATCGGCCTGGTGGACGCAGGCACCGTGGAGCTGGTGCGCAGCTTTGGCAAGGAGATCATCAGTTCCGGCGACCTGGTGGCGCGCTTTGAAGCCGCCTGGAGCGAAGAACAAATCGCCAGCCACTACGCCGCGCGCGACGCCATTGACGCCATTGTGCCTGAAGTCTTCAAGGAGATCGGACGGCGGGCGCGCAGCGGCGCCGTGACTGAGTACGAAATCCAGCAGTGGATCGCCGAGGCCTTTCGCCGCGAGAACATTGTCACTGAAGATCTGCCCATCGTCGGCGTAAACGCCAACAGCGGCAACCCCCATTACGAACCCAAGGCGCAGGGCTCGGCCGCCATCAAGCCTGGCGATTTCGTGCTGCTCGATATCTGGGGCAAGAAGAACACGCCCAACGCCGTCTATTACGACATTACCTGGACCGGCGTGATCGGCGTGCCCACGGTAAAGCAGGTGGAGATCTTTGACATCGTCAGCGGCGCGCGCGATGCCGGAATCCGGAAAGTACAAGAAGCTTTCGCCGGCAAGCGGCGCATCGCCGGCTGGGAAGTCGACCTGGCCACCCGCGAACACATCGCCAACGCGGGCTATGGACAATATTTTGTCCACCGCACCGGGCACTCCATCGGCGTCACCGTCCACGGCAACGGCGCCAACATGGACAACCTGGAGACGAAAGACGAGCGGGAAATTATCCCCAACACCTGCTTTTCCATCGAACCCGGTATCTACCTCCCGGAGTTCGGCGTGCGCAGCGAGGTGAACGTCCTGATTCACAACGGCGCCGCGGAAGTAACGGGTAGAATCCAACGCGAACTGGTCTTGATCTAATGGCTGATACTCAAAGTCAACAAGCAGGCGCGGACGCTCAGTCGCCGCCCCTTACCACCATGTCCGTACTGGCCCCGGCCCTGGGCTGGCTGGTCCCCGGCGCCGGACACCTGATTCAAAAACGCTGGATCCGCGGGCTGCTGCTCATGGTTTCCGTGGTCGCGATGTTCAGCTTCGGTTTGGCCATGGACGGCAAGATCTACAAGCCGAACACCGGCGACCTGCTGGACATCCTGGGCTTTGTTGGCGATCTGGGTGGAGGAGCGCTTTATATCCTGGGGCGCGTCTTTGACTGGGGCGCCGCCACCATCACCACCGCCACCAGCGACTACGGCACCAAGTACATTGTGGTGGCCGGCCTGCTCAACATCATGAGCGTGGTGGACGCCTACCACATCGCAATCGGGAAAAAACAATGATTCTGGCCATGCAGGTTTCTCACTTCACCGCCGCCGTGATCTTCGCTTTCTTCTCCTCGATCGTCTTTGCCATCACGCAGCGCAACACCACGCGCGAAATGGTCCGCTTCGGCCTCTACTGCTTCGGGGTCTTCGTCCTGCTGGGCCTGTTCGTGGGCGGCTGGTTGATGTGGTTGATCCATCACTGATTGAGCCGCGAATGAACGCGAATCAACACGGCTCCAAAGCAGAAAAGAGACGTGGCGGTGCCACGTCTCTACGCTTGTTTTCTTTTACGTCTCTACGCTTGCCTTTTTGCCCCTCGAGTTTGCCTTTCTTTGCCCCTCGAATCATTCGCGTTTTTTCGCGTTAATTCGCGGCTGATTTTTCATTGTGGCTTGCTCGGCGGTGCGTCCGGCACCGGCTTCCCGTACGTGATGCGGGTCTTCACGCCGAAACGTTTGTACTTGGTGTATTTCAAGACCTCGCGTACGTGCACGTCCTGGTCCCTGAAGTGCAGGATGTCGTCCGCCTTGGTGTAGGTGGGGAACCAGTATTCGCCGTCAATCTGCTCGCGATAGGTCACAAATTTCGGCGTCAGGTTTTCAGTGCCTTTGTTGCGAATGTCCGGGACGTTCCGACCGCAGGTCTTCACGATCTGGAAGTCGCGGTTGTCCACCCAGATGCGGCCCTGGAAGAAGCGCGGTCCGCCGTTCTTATCCACCTTTTTGGGCGCCACCTCGAACACGTACGTGTCCAGTTCATCCACCTTCTGTTGGCCTTCATAGTGGATGTCATACTGCGGCAGGTCGCCCGTGGTGAGCACAAAGGGCAGCCGGTTGCGGAAATCGTCGAAATCTTCCTTCGTCATCAAGATCCGCGTCAACGTAGGCTGGGGCGCGAAGGTCACCTGCTCCAGGCGGTTTCCCTTATCGTCATAAAGAATGTCCTGTACCTGGCGGAACTCTCCATCCACGGTGCCGCCGTCCACGGTCTGCACCAGGATTTCCTGGGTATAGGTGTAATGATTGCGCGCTTCCTTGAAGATGGCTTCTTTGGCGGCAAATTTCTGAATGACTTCTTGGATGGTAATACCCTTGGGCGCTGACGGATTCAGAGGGCCGTTGCCCTCCTCGCAGTTGGTCTCCGCGGCCAGGGCCACAGGCAGGATGAGAGCAAGAACAAAGAGACACGTTCCCGGGATCGAAAGGCTTGGCAAACGCATGGATTTTCCTTTTGGGGTCACCTGCATGGGATGCGGCCAGGGGCGGGAAGAGTTGCTGCCGAGGACATACAACTGCGCGGGCTTAACAAAAATTGATGGCTGTACGTCGCTAGCTGAGTTCGGGCTACACTCTGTTACGGTTTCGGAGAAGCCGCTCGATCCGGAGAATGACTACTTGTCTTTCTTCACGTTCATCACCGAAGGCTCGGCAGTTTCAGAGCGTCTGTAACCGGTGTACTTGATGATCTCGCGGATGCGCGCGTCATTGATGGCGAAGTGGATCGTTTCGTCGGAGCGGGAGTAGGTGGGGAACCAGTATTTGCCGTCAATCTGCTCGCGGTAAGTGACAACCACAGGGGAGATGTTTTCCTCCGCGTCCTTTTTCTTTTTCTTCTTGCCCGTAGGGTTGGGCTGAACGATGGAATCAGGCACGCTCTTGCCGCAGGTCTTCACGATCAGCAGGTCGGTTTTGTCCACCCACACCTTGCCCTGGAAATAGCGCTTGCCTTTTTCGATCTGCTTGGGCGCCGCCTCAAATACGTATGTGTCCAGTTCATCCACCTTCTGTTGGCCGTCGTAAAGCAGGTTGTACTGGCGAACGTCTTCCGTGGTGAGCACAAAAGGCGAACGATTGATGTCCTCAAAATCTTCCTTGCCCATGGAGATACCACGCAAGGTGGATTGCGGGGCAAAGGTCACGTATTCCATCATCTTGCCGTGGTCCCAGCGGATGTTGGAAACCTGGCGAAACTCGCCGCTCACCATTTCTCCGTCCAGGGTTTGCACAACGATGTCTCGCCCGTAGGCGTAGTGCGTCAGTTCCTGCTTGAACAGGCTCTCCTGCGCCGTGAACTTCTGGATGATGGCCTCTACGCTGGTGCCTGAAGGCTGCGCCGGATTGAGCTGAGAAGCCCCTTCCTCGCAATTAGTCTGGGCCAGCACGGCGGCGGGAACGAAAAAGAGCAGGCAGAAAACCGATCTTCTTAAGAAATTCATGGCGGTCCCCAGGGAATCAGGTCTGGAACGCTAATACTATCGCGCATCTTCTCTGGCTTGAAAGCAAAAAAAGTCTTAGACTGGCGTGCTTTGTTCTTTAGACCACCGCTTCCACGGAGGAAGATCCATGCGTGCTGAGTTCCTGAAAAACGGCTTGCGCCGAGATGGATTGCTGACGTTGCTTCTGGTTTTCGCCGTCTGCCTGGGCCAGGCTGCGGGCCAGGCGAAACATCCGTTTACCTTTGAGGACATGATGGCGCTCCAGCGCGTCAGCGGCCCGGCCATCTCACCGGACGGCCAATGGGTGCTCTTTTCCGCAATGGACGTGGACCTGGTGGCCAACAAGAAGACCACGCATCTCTGGATCGTTCCCCTGGCGGGCGGCGAAGCCCGCCGCTTGACCAGCGATCCCGCAGGTGAAGACCGGGGACGCTGGTCTCCTGACGGCAAGAAGATTCTCTTCCTCACCTCGCGTAGCGGCAGCCAGCAGGTCTGGGTCGCCGATTTTGATTCCGCGGCGGTTGCCCTGGGCACTGCCAAGGCAATCACAAACTTGTCCACGGAAGCCGATGGGCCCATCTGGTCACCCGACGGCAAGAACATCGTCTTTACCTCCGAGGTGTATCCCGGCTGTCTCGACGACCTTTGCAACAAGTCCAGTGACGAGGCGCGCGCCAACTCCAAGGTCAAGGCCATGACCTTTACCCGGCTCTTCTACCGCCACTGGAACCATTACACCAGCTTCAAGCGCTCGCACCTGTTTGTGGTCCCGGCGGAAGGGGGCGCACCTCGCGATCTCACCCGCGGAGACTACGATGTTCCGCCATTCAGCCTGGGCGGCCAGGACAACTACGCCATCTCGCCTGACAGCCAGGAAGTGGCCTTCACCAGCAACCACGACACAGTGGAAGCCACCAGCACCAACAACGACATCTTCATCGTTCCCATCACTGGCGGCGACGCCAAGAAAATCTCCACCAGCCCCGGCAGCGACTCCACTCCGCTCTACTCTCCGGACGGCAAGTGGCTGGCCTGGCGCATGCAGACACGCGCCGGCTATGAAAGTGATCGCTTCCGGCTCGTCGTGTATGACCGCAAGGCAGGGCAGATCAAGAACCTGACTGAAGGCTGGGACCATTGGGTCGAGGCCATCGCATGGTCGCCCGATTCCAAAACCATTTACCTCACCTCGGAAGACAAGGGCGAGATACCGATTTACAAGATTGACGCTGACAAGCCAAACCAGGTCCATGAGCTCACCCGCGGCGCCAATGACGACCTCCAGGTCACCCCCGACGGCAAGACCCTGGTCTTCACTCGCATGTCCGTGCGCGCGCCCAATGAGATTTACAAGCTCACACTGGGCAACAAGGAAGCTTCGCAGCTCTCGCACCAGAATGACGCTGTGCTGTTCCGCGTTTCCATGCAGCCGCTTGAGCCGTTCTGGTTCGCCGGCGCGCTCGGGACCCGGGTGCAAGGGTTCATCGTGAAGCCACCGGATTTCAAGGCGGAAAGGAAATATCCCGTCAAGTTCCTGATTCATGGCGGACCGCAGGGCGCCTGGGGCGATGAATGGACCTTCCGCTGGAACGCCCAGCTCTTCGCCGCCGATGGTTCCGTGGTCATCATGATCAACCCGCGCGGCTCCACCGGCTACGGGCAGAAGTTCATTGACGAGATCAACGGCGACTGGGGCGGCAAGCCCTACGTCGACCTGATGAACGGCCTGGACTACGCGGAGAAAACCTTTGCCTACATCGACAAAGACCACGAGTGCGCCCTGGGCGCCAGCTATGGCGGCTACATGATCAACTGGATCCTGGGCCACACCAACCGCTTCAAATGCCTGGTCTCACATGACGGCATGTTCAACACCGAGTCTGCTTACGGCAGCACTGAAGAACTTTGGTTTCCGGAGTGGGAATTCAAAGGTACGCCGTGGGCGGACCGTGAAATGTATCGCCGGTGGTCGCCGCATCTCTTCGTCACCCAGTTCAAGACACCGACGCTGGTGATCCACGGACAGCTCGACTACCGCTTGGATGTCTCCGAAGGCTTCCAGCTCTTTACTACCCTGCAACGCCTGAAAGTGCCGTCCAAAATGCTCTACTTCCCCGACGAAGGCCACTGGGTCTTGAAACCGCAGAACAGCCAGCTCTGGTACAAGACCGTGAATTCATGGGTGGCGGAATATGTGAGGTAGTTTTTTCTTCAGTCCCGAGCGGAGCGAGGGACCCCTATTGTGACCACGGGCCTTTGGTCGCGATAGGGATTCCTCACTTCGTTCGGAACTTCGGTAGTGTCCTAAGACCGTTAAAAGGACACTACCGGAACTTCAGAGAGAAGCCCGACCGATTCCGGCGATGTTAAAATCCTCCGGTGCGTAAACTCGCCCTGATCGCCACTTCTCTTCTTGCTGCTGTCGCCGCCGCTCAGCAGGCGCAAAAGCCGCCTGAACCGCAGGCCACGCCCTCCGTAAAGGTCAATGTGCTGAACGTGTGCGCGCCCTCCGCGGAAGAGCAGGCGGTTCTCAAGAGCGCCCTGGTCAAGGCAAATACCAAAGCCGTGTTTGCAGAGGACTTTGAAATTGCTCGGGGGCGGGCCACCGTCAAGGATGCGCCCGCCTCAAAGTACGTGCGCCTGCGTCGCGACCTGCCGCCGGAATCACCGCTGCTGACCGCGCAGTACTCCATCAGCATGGACGAGAAGAACACGGTTGAGATTCTGGTTCTCCGCGTGCGCGACACCAAGGACTTCTTCGAGGTTTCCATCGAAGACCGTGTCTCTGCCGGCGCCGCGTCGCCCCAGACGGTTGTGGCCACAGATACTCCAGCCGCGCGGATCCGGATTGAACGGTTGGGCAAGAGCTCTATCGCCCTGGCGCGATGCGAAGGCGCCGACCAGAGCGCCTACGAACCGCTATTCCGCGAAGCTTCCAGCATCATGGCGCAATACCGCAAGGCACTCGGCCTACGCAACTCCTTCAGGCAGGAGATCAACTGGCTGGGCAGCGCCGAGCCTGCAAAAAGCGCCGCACCGAAGAAGAGCGCCGCGCCTGCCGCAGATAAGAAGCCGCAATGAAACCAAATCCACGGCGATGAATCCAATGAACCCTATGGAAAACTCGGTTCGCGACGCAGTCATCCTGGGTACCGGGTGCGCCGGCCTCACCGCCGCCATTTATGCCGGCCGCGCCAACTTGAACCCCCTGGTGGTGGAAGGCCACGAACCCGGCGGGCAGCTCTCCATCACCAGCCTGGTGGAGAATTTTCCCGGCTTTCCGGAGGGCATCCAGGGGCCGGAGTTGATTGAGAACATGCGCAAACAGGCGTCGCGCTTCGGCGCGGAATTCATGACCGGCCATCTCATCAAGGCCGACCTGGCTCAGCGTCCGTTCAAGCTGGATTTTGGCGGCGGAAAGACCATCGAGTCGCGTACTCTCATCATCGCCAGTGGCGCTTCCGCGCGATGGCTCGGCCTACCCAGCGAGCAGGCGCTCATCGGCCACGGCGTTTCCTCATGCGCCACCTGCGATGGCTTCTTTTTCCGCGGCAAGTCCATCGCCGTGATCGGCGGCGGCGACTCCGCCATGGAGGAAGCGCTGTTCCTTACGCGCTTCGCCAGCAAGGTCACCCTCATCCATCGCCGCGACCACTTCCGCGCCTCCAAGATCATGCTGGAGCGCGCCCGCAAGCACGAAAAGATCGAGTTCCTTACGGACACGGTGGTGGAAGAGGTCAACGACGTAAGCGCCAAGGAAGTCACCAGTCTCAAGCTGCGCAACACCAAGACCGGCAAGGTGTGGGACTTCCCGGCCAGTGCTATGTTTTTGGGCATTGGCCATGAGCCCAATGCCCGTATGTTCACTGGCCAACTGGACATGGACCAGGATGGCTACCTCAGGACCCACGACTTCGTCTTCACCAACGTTCCCGGCGTCTTTGCCTGTGGCGATGTCCAGGACCGGCGCTATCGCCAGGCGATTACCGCGGCAGGTTCAGGCTGTGCAGCGGCAATGGAGGCGGAGAAGTTTTTGGAAGAGCACGGACGGTAAAATCTACCACGGAGACACGGAGCAGAGAAATAGATTTGTTGCCGCTGATAAACGCAGAGAGACGCAGATCAGTGGCAAACATCTTTTTTTCGCGTGCTCTTGTTCACACGTTCGACTGCCGTTTTTCCAAGTTCTTGTCCTCCGTGTCTCCCTGCCTCCGTGGTGGAATTTGTCGAACGTTTTGGGCAAGGCTACTGCTTGTGTTACAAAAATATGTTTGCCTCCCATGACTAATCCTCGCCGCACAGGGGCCTTGTGCTAAGGGCCGCGTTCATTTCCCTTTCTGAAAGCAAGTCTATCCGCTCTGCCGCGGAGAAAACCTGGGTTGGCCGGCGGATCTCACGCCGCTTTGTGGCCGGCACGAGCGTGGAAGATGCCCTTGCGGCCACCCGCGCCATGAACCAGCTTGGCCTGAGCGTGAGCATCGATAACCTGGGTGAGAATGTCACCAACGCTGAAGAGGCCCGGCACAGCGCCCAGCTTTACCACCAAATGCTGGACCGGATCAGCGAACAGGGCCTTGAAGCCAACGTGAGCCTCAAGCTCACGCACATGGGGCTTGACGTGGACGAAACGATGGCCCTCGAGATCGCGTCCGGGCTGGTGCAGCATGCGGCCCGCCTCAACAGCTTCGTTCGCGTGGACATGGAAGGCTCGGCTTACACCCAGAGGACGCTGGACTTTGTGCATCGCCTCTACCGGCAGCCGGAAAACTCGGGTCACGTGGGCGCGGTGATCCAGTCGTATCTGCATCGCAGTGAGAAAGACGTGGAGCAGCTCATCGCCGAACGCATTCGCGTGCGCCTGTGCAAGGGCGCCTACAAGGAGCCGCCGGAGATCGCCTTCGAGAAAAAACAAGACGTGGACGCGAATTACATCAGGCTGATGCAGATGCTGCTCAAGAGCGGCGTCTATCACGGCATCGCCACGCACGATGAGAACATGGTCCGCGCCACCATCGCGTTCGCGCAAAAAGAAAAAGTCGCGCCTTCGGCCTTCGAATTCCAGATGCTCTATGGCGTGCGCCGCGACTTGCAGCTCAACTTGATCAAAGAAGGCTGGCGCTGCCGCGTCTACATTCCCTTTGGTACGGAGTGGTATCCCTACTTCATGCGCCGCCTGGCCGAGCGCCCGGCCAACGCACTGTTCATCCTGAAGAACCTGTTCCGGTAATCTTTGCCTCAGGTTGGCGCGGATCGAGGCAGATCAACATACAGCCGCGAATCACGCGTATAGAGAATGGGTTTGCCCTGGAACAATTAACTCTTTGCGACGAGCTGCGGCCGGGGAGCATATCGCGCGCCATACAGAAGGATGCATCCGGACAGACCGGCGGCGATGAAGGCCATCCAGAAAGCCGTGGGCAATGAAGTCTTGTCGGAAACCAGGCCCATCAATCGTGGTGAAAGAGAGTCGCCGAGCAGATGAATGACAAATACGTTTACGGCCAGGGCGGTGGAGCGTATCGCCGGACTTGCCGAGTTGACCACTGCGGCGTTGGTAGGGCCGGTCCCCACCAGGAGCAAGAACACCGCCACGAAGATGAATGGGAACATCAGCGGCCCCGCCACGTAAATCGCGAGCACCATGAAGGGCACGGCCACGAGCATCATGATGCCGGGGAAGGTGTAATAGGCGCCGAAGTAACGTTTGAGAAGGCGGTCGCCAATCCACCCTCCGAGCAGAGTCGCCACGAAGCCGTGGAACAATGTGATCAAACCGAAGGTAGTATTAGCCTGCTGCAGGTTGAGTCCGCGAACGCGCTCCAGAAACGTAGGAATCCAAACTTGCATTCCGCCCACGGCAAATGTGTACATGGCCATGCCCAGGCACGCCGTGACAAACGCGCCATTTCGCCAAAGGCTATCCAGGACGCGGAGCAAATGCTTCAAGGTTTCCAAGAAGCCTTTGGCATGCTGCTCTGCGTGTTGGCCGGGCTCAGATTGTCCTCGTTGCGGTTCCGGCAGGAACCAAAGGATAAGCGCCAGCAAAAAACCGGGCGCGCCGGCAACCATGAAAGGCACGCGCCATCCAAAGTGGTGTGCAAAGTATCCGCCCACCAGATAACCTGCGGCCGAGCCAAAGGGCAGGCCGACAAAAAAGATGGAAAGCATGCGCCCGCGTTTTTCGAGAGGAAACGAATCTGCAATCAGCGTGGGTGCAATGGTGGCGTAGCTGGCTTCGCCGATTCCGACGATCGTGTGCCGGAACAGGAGCTGGCTGTAATCATGCACCAACCAGGTTAACAGCGTGAACCCGCTCCAGATTGCGATGCCGACAACCACGATGTTCTTCCGAGGATATTTGTCACCCAGCCAGCCCACGATCGGCGCGGCGAACATGTAAGAAATAAAGAATGCAAAGGTCAGCGTGCCAATTTGCTCATCCGTAGCGCCAAATTCTTTCTTGATAAGAGGCTGCACCGCAAACAACACGTTGCGATCAATGTAGTTAAGGACATTCAGTCCTGTAAGGACCGCCAGCATGGCGTAAGGGTGGGATTTTCGCGGCATTAGGTTGAGGCATTATACCCGGCAGGCCCGGCGCTGGACCGCTTACTTGCGAGGGGCAAAATCGCTGATCATGATCAGTTTGCCCTTGTCGGTTTCAACCGTGACCTCCACATGCTTGGGGACCACGAAGGGTTTGGGATCATCGGGGAGCGTGACTTTCTGGAACTCGACTTCCGAGTGATAGCGAAGGATCTCGCAGCGGCCGAAGGGCTTCACTTCCGCCGACAGGGGCAAGCCGCTCGCTTCAAAGGAAAACTCCTGCAGGCTGAGATCCTCCTTTACCAGCCCAAACTTACTCGGTCCGCAATAGCTTTCGGGGATATTGTTTTTTGCCGACCACTTCAAGCCGGGACACGGTCCCGGAAGTGGTGTGAGTACTGCCAGCAACAGATTGTTCCCGGGAAAATCGGCCATCTTGAGCGAATACTGTTCCTCCACATTTTTCGACAACACCATGAAAGGCAGAAGGCCGGCCATGGCGCTGTTCCACGCGGTGGGCAGCATCCCCTTGGCCGAATGGAAGATCCCGTCTGTTTGTACACTCATGTGTGCATTGCCGGTTTCAGCGCGCGGGTTGTACCCGTGGAAATCATAATTGCCTGTGGCGTGGTCTCTTTTGATGGTCTGGCCGGAACTGTTCATGGCGACCATGCTCAACTGCATCTTCAAGGGAAACTCCGCAGAATCGCGCACGTACGTCTTTGCCGCCGCCGCCAACTGGGTAAGTGTGAGTGTCTCGGGGGCCGGCGTTCGCGTTTCAGACACTGGTGTAGTTTGTGCCCGGACCCCGGCAATCGCGAAGAGCATGAAAGCAAGCGAGATAGATATGCGCGTCATGATTATTACCGTGCAGCAATACAAAATACTATCGGGAACTGAGCTAAACTAAAAAACGTATTTTAGCCTTGAAAAGCTGCAGAATTCATCGTGCAGTAAACGGAGCACCGTGGCTGAAACTGTTCTTCAAACCATCGGCCTGCGGCGGACGTTCGGTCCGCTGGTGGCCGTCGACAACCTTGATCTCACCGTGGAACGTCAGCAGTTTTACGGCTTCCTCGGTCCTAACGGCGCGGGCAAGTCCACCACCATCAAGATGGTCACCGGGCTGCTCAAGCCCACCAGCGGCCAGATCCGCATCCTGGGTCTGGACCTGGCGCACAACAGCGTGGCCATCAAGAGCCGCATCGGCGTGGTGCCGGAAGGCTTAGCCTTGTTTGAGCGGCTGACCGGAGCGCAGCTCCTGAACTTTGTGGGCCGGATGTACGGACTGGACCGCCACACCGCCGCCGAACGCACCGCCGAGCTCTTGGAATTCATGGACCTGAAGGACGCGTCCGACAAGCTTGTCGCGGACTATTCGCATGGCATGAAGAAGAAGACTGCGCTGGCCGCAGCGGTAATCCACGGCCCGGCCATCCTCTTCCTCGACGAGCCGTTTGAGGGCGTGGACGCTATAGCCGCCACCACGCTGAAGCGCCTGCTGCAGCGCTTTATCTCCCACGGCGGCACTATCTTTTTGACGTCGCACGTGCTGGAAGTGGTGGAGCGCCTGTGCACGCATATCGGCATCATCCGCCAGGGCCGGTTGGTGGCCGCGGGATCTTTGGAAGAGCTCCGTGCCGGGGTGCGCGTGGCCGGGCAGGAAGAAGCGCCGCTCACCCTGGAAGAAATTTTTCTCCAGGTGGTGGGCGGCAGCAAGCAGGATGCGGAGGTGCTCTCCTGGCTCTAGCGGATTCCAACAGCCACTTTGCCCTGCTGCTGCGACTGCGATGGCAGCTGTTTCGCAACTCGCTCAAGTTCCGCAACCGCAGCTCTGAGCTGGCCCTGCAAGGGATCGGCTACTTCTTCGCCGGGCTGGGCGTCCTGGGGACATCGGTTGGTTTCTTTTTCGGCGCGTACTTCCTGCTGCGCGAAGGCAAAACAGAAGCTCTCGCCTTGTTTCTCTGGGTGGTTTTCTTCTTTTGGCAGATGATCCCAATCCTGGTGGAAGGCTATTCGCCGGGCCTCAACTTCAGCGAGATTGCGCGCTACCCCGTTTCTTTCCGGCTTTATTTCCTGCTCAATGCGGCTTATGGATTGTTCGATCCCGCGGCCATCGCCGGCCTGCTGTGGCTGGTGAGCATGTGGCTGGCGATTTTGCTTGCCCGGCCGGAGTGGGCGCTGATGGCGGCGGTGGCGTTTGTTCTGTTTGCCGCTTTCAACGTGCTTTTGAACCGCATCGTCATCAACCTGTTCGAGCGTTTTCAGAGCACGCGCAAGGGCCGGGAGCGCGTGGCCGCCGTTCTTCTGCTGCTCATGCTCGTCCCACAGTTGTTCCAGTTCTTTGTCAATGGCTGGATTGATGCACGGCGTTTCCATTGGCCGGCGTGGACGCACGACGCTGTGGTCCGGCTGCACCAGTCATCTCCACCGGGACAGGTTTCACGCACTTTAATCTTGAGCGGAGCAGAAAAACTTGTTCCCGCCGCACTGCTTCTGGCCTACGTGCTGCTGGCTGCGTGGCTGCTGGCATGGCGTCTGCGCAAAATGTACCAGGGAGAAATCTACGCGGAAAGTTTCACCGTCAAGCGCGAGCTCAAGGTCAAGCCGGGATGGCGCCTGCCCCTGGTGGATGAAACAATCAGTGCGGTGCTGGAAAAAGAATTGCGTTACCTGCGCCAGAACGCGCGCCTGCTGGTGCAACTGGTCTACCCCGTGGTGCTGTTTGCCGTCTTCGCTTTCGGCGCTCCGGGAAGAAGGGGGTTCTCATTCCGCGGCAACACGGCCGGGATCCTGGGCGCTTTCGCTGTCATGATGGGCTTGTCCGTCACCAACCTGTCTTACAACACGTTTGGCATGGACCGCGAAGGTTTTGGCCGCTGGCTGCTCTCGCCGCTCTCACTGCGAAAAGTCATCGTGGCCAAAAACCTGGCGCATGCCATCGTGATATCAGCTCTCTATCTTGCAGGTTCCGTGCTGATCATGCGCATCGGCCGTGTATCGTGGGACATGCTCGTGGCCGTGACCGCCGCCTTCCTTTCCGTGATGATCGTCCAGATCGGGGCCGGTAATTTGATTTCAGTCCGCTGGCCCAAGCGCATCGAACTGACCAAGATGAGTTCCCGCACGGCTTCCGGCGCCGCCGGCTTCATGTCCCTGGCCTTCACACTCCCCATGGTGGCGATCATCGGACTCGTCGGCTTCGCTACCTGGGCCTGGAAGCTCTCCTGGCTGCCACTTGCGGCGGGCATGGCGGGCCTTGGGCTCTCATTGGCCCTCTATTCCGTGCTAATCAATCGTGCGGTGCTCTATGCCGGCGATCACCTGGAAGAGATCGCGGGACAACTGGGCGTGTGACGCTGAAAATCTACTTCTTCCCTCGCGGCCAGTTCGCTTCCACCGTGGTGCCAAGCCCGCCGCGGGGACGGAATACTCCTCTCACGATCGCCCATTCAGGCTGCGCCGCGCGCACCACATCTTCCAATACGCGGTTGACGATATTCTCCTGAAAGATTCCCAGGTTGCGGTATTCCGTGAGATATTCCTTCAGCGACTTCAGTTCCAGGCAGAGCTTCGCCGGCATGTAACGGATCTCCAACACGCCGAAGTCCGGCAGACCCGTCTTAGGGCATACGGAGGTGAATTCCGGCACGTCGATCACGATTTCATAGGACGGGAACTGGTTAGGCCAGGTTTCGATCTCCGGAAATCGGTGGTCAAGCCCTGCCTTGGCGTGCTTCTCGGTATAGCCGGTTCGTTGCGACATGGAAGACTTATTTTAGCAACCTGCACCGTTCACAATCAGACGAAGAAGCCTCGTGAATCAAGCGGAGAGCCCCGGTCATCTAAGTCGTAAGGTGTTCAGCTCAGGTTGGTGGGTTTGGTTCTTCCGCTTGCGTGGAGCCGCAGGTTTTGTACCCCGCTTTCGCTGCGCTTGTTTATACTAAAAGTTTTCATGGCAAAACCGAACCAGAACGGCTCAGAACGTAACCGGCTGCTCATTGCGCTGGCGCTGATCGCCGGCGCAGTGCTCCTGTTTTCCGGCTGGATGAAGCTGCGCGGCACCGTGGTGGCGGTGCGCTCGGAAAACGTGACACGCCAGAGCATTGCCAGCGTGATCTCCACCAACGGCAAGATGGAGCCGGTGAACAATTTTGAAGCGCATGCTCCGTCCTCGGCCACAGTCAAGCGCGTCCTGGTGAATGAAGGCGATCTTGTGAAGGCCGGCCAGCTCATTGTGGAACTTGATGACGTTGATGCTCGCGCCCAGGTGGCCAAGGCCCTGGCGCAGCTTCGTGCGGCTGAAGCGGACGTCCAGGCGGTAACGGCAGGCGGCACCAAGGAAGAGGTCCTGACCACGCGCTCGCAATTGACCAAAGCGCAGGCTGAGCGCGATGAAGCACGCAGAAACCTGGAAGCGACGCAAAAGCTCGCGCAAAGCGGTGGCGCTTCTCCCACTGAGGTGGAGGCAGCGAAAAACCGCCTGCAAAAGGCCGAGGCGGACGCCCAGCTTCTGGAATCCAAACTCAGCGGGCGTTTTTCCTCGCCAGAAGTGGCCAAGGTCCAGGCCGCGGCAGCGCAGGCGCGGGCCGCCTATCAGGCCGCGCTGGAGGTGCTCAAGAATTCCAACATCCGCGCGCCCTTTGCCGGCACCGTCTACCAGCTTCCCTTAAGACAAGGTTCTTACGTGCAAGGCGGAGCGCTTCTTGCGCAGGTCGCCAGCCTGGAGAAAATGCAGGTGCGTGGATTCGTGGATGAACCGGAGATCGGCCGGCTGGCCAGGGGCCAGAAGGTTGAGGTCCGGTGGGACGCCATTCCCGGACGCGTCTGGGAAGGGACCCTGGTACGCGTCCCCACGGTGGTTACCATGGTGGGCACGCGCGCGGTGGGCGAGATCACCTGCGCCATCGACAATTTCGATCGCAAGCTGATTCCCAGCGTCAATGTCAACGTGAGCATTCTTGCCGCGCGTCACGTTGATGCGCTCACGGTCTCGCGCGAAGCCGTGCACGATCTGGACGGAAAGCGGTTCGTCTACAAGATTGTGGGCCACCGGCTGGAGAAGCAGTTGGTGCAAACCGGCATCGCCAGCCTGACGCGCGTGGAGATCACGAGCGGGCTGGCCGAAGACACACCCGTGGCCCTCGGCGCCATGAATGCCCAGCCTCTGCGCAGCGGGATGGAGATCAAGGTGGTTGAGCGTTGAGAGCGTCTTTCCCTCTCCTAGTTCTTCTGGTTTGCTCTGTTGTCCTGGCCCAGGCAGACGTCAATCCCCAGGAACTCCTCAGGATCGGCAGAGCCGACGAGGCGCGGAGGGCCCTGGATACTGACGTCCAGCGCAATCCAAGCAACGCGCAGGCGTATCACCTTCTCTCCCGCCTCTACTACCAGCTTGAACAATGGGACAACGCGCTGAAAATGGCGGAAAAGGCCGTGGCCCTTGAGCCGCAAGATAGCACTTTCCATCAGTGGCTCGGACGCGCTGCCGGCCGCAAGGCGGAAAATTCCAATCCTTTTACCGCGTTCGGGCTGGCGCGCCGTGTGCGTGCGGAGTTTGAGAAGGCCGTCTCCCTGGATGGCAGTAACGTGTCCGCGCGGGCCGATCTGGCCGAATACTACATGGAAGCGCCCGGCTTCCTGGGCGGAGACAAAAACAAGGCCCGGCAGCAGGCAGACGCGGTTTCACGGCATGACCCGGCGCTGGCCAGTTACATACGGGCGCACGTGGAGGAAAAGCAAGGTAACGCTCGCGCGGAACAGGAATACAAGAAGGCGATCACGGAAAGCGGCAACCAGTCACGCTACTGGACGGAGTTGGCTTACTACTATCGCCGGGCAGGCCGGCCACAGGACATGGAAGCAGCGATCGGCCAATCGCTCGCCGCCTCCCACTCCACCGCGCTTCCCGAATACGATGGGGCATTTCTGCTGCTGCGTACAGGCCGCAACTTGAGCAGCGCCGCGCAAATGCTGCGGCGATACCTGGCCAGCGACCATCTCTCTGAGGACGGCCCGGCCTTCCATGCCCACTACATGCTCGGCGAGCTGATGGAGAAACAGGGCGACCGCAACGGCGCTGCCGCAGAGTATCACGCCGCTTTGGACCTGGCCGCCGATTACCGCGCCGCCCGGGATGCGCTGGCCCGTATTTCTCGTTAGAATCTGTTGTCCTTTTGCATCTTCAACGCTGTCAGGTGAAAAATGGAATTTCATCTTCGTATTACTGCGATCATGGTTTGCCTTCTCGCTTTGCCTTCGCTGCCGGCTGCGCAACAATCCCGGCCGCAACCCGCGAGGGAGCCGGTCCCAAACCAGGAAAGAACGCTGGCGTTCAGAACCGCCATCGAACTGGCGCTCAAAAACAGCGCTGCTTCCGGCATTTCTCGCAATGACGTGCAGCGCACCCAGGCCGCGGTAAGGCAGACGCAGGACTTCTTCTATCCCCAGATGATCTTCGGCTCGGGACTTGGTTGGTCTTACGGTTTCCCCCTCAGCTTGGAAGGCTCCGCGCCCTCCATCTTCCAGGTAAATTATCAACAGGGGCTTTTTAACCTCGCGCAGCGTGAGAACATCAAGGCGGCAAAAGACGATGCCCAGGTTGCGGCAGCGCAAAGCGCGGAACGGCGCAACGAACTGATCATGGAAACCGCCCTGGACTACATGCAGCTTGATCTGCTGGATGCATTTATTCCTGTGCAGAAGGAGCAGCAGCAGGCGGCGACAAAATACTTGGACGTGACCAACCAGCGCATTCAGGCCGGGCTGGATAGCCAGGTGGAGCTGACCCGGGCCAAGCTGGCGGTGGCGCGCACGCGCTTGGACATCGCCCAGGCACGCGCGGCGGCCGACCAGTTGCGGCTCCGCCTTTCCCAGCTCACAGGCCTGCCGGTTGCGGAAATCGTGACCTCGACAGAAACCATTCCCCGGCTTCCTGAGGTAGCGCAGGATGCAGACCTGCCTGCCCAGGCATCGGAGAAGAACTTCTCGGTGAAGATCGCCGAGCTTGCCGCGCAGGCCAAGGAACATCGTGCGCAGGCGGAACACAAAGCGCTCTATCCCACCATCGATCTGGTAGGCCAGTATCAGCTTCTCTCAAAAATCAACAACTACGATGAATTCTTTCTCAAGTTCCAGGCCAACAACGTGACTGTGGGCGGGGCCATCCGCTTTGCTTTTCTCAATCCCGGTCAGCATTCCGCTTCCAAGGCTGCCCGCTTTGACGCGAACAAGGCGCGCGAAGAGGCCAGGAACGTAAAGCAACAGGTCAGCACGGAGACCCTGAAGCTGCAACGCTCGGTGCAGCAGTTCGCCGCCGCTCGCGAAGTGGCGCAGTTGGAGCATGAACTGGCCCTGGCGGATATCGATGCCACGCAGGCCAGGATCCAGTCCGGCCAGGCCTCCATCAAGGAGGAACAAAACGCGCGCGTAGCGGAGAACCAGCGCTACACCACGTTCTTGACTTCCAGCTTTGAATTAGACAAGGTGCAGGTGCAGTTGCTGCGCCAGATCGGCGAACTGGAAAGCTGGGCACTGGGGCCCAGGAAGTAAGGCGTTCTCTAATCACCCACCACGGTGACCACCACGGTGCGCTGGCGGCCGCGCACGTCGCACTCGAGATGAAAGACTTGTTGCCATGTCCCGAGCACCAGCTTGCCGCCGGCGATGGGCACGGTAAGCGAGGGGCCCAGCAGCGTGGCCTGCAGGTGCGAGTGGCCGTTGCCGTCATGCCAGGCCTGCTCGTGCCCGTAGTTCCGGCTGGGCGGAATGAGCTTGTCCAGGATGGCGGGCAGGTCCTCCTGCAAGCCCGGCTCAAACTCAATGGCGCCCACGGCCGCCGTGCTGCCGACATTGAAGATGTTCACGGTGCCGTTCTGAATGCCGGAAGCTGCCGCAATGGCCGCCACCTCTCCGGTGAGGTCACACATGTGGCCGTGGCCGCTGGTGCGAATGGTGAGTTGCTGCTGGTAGGTCATGGATCGCCTTCTGCGCGCAGGTAGACGCGCACAGAGGCAATGATATCGTCCCCAAGTGAGAACCGGCCGGCGTGGGATGAGTTTACGGAGCCATTACGCCGGAGTTGCGCAGGAAATAAATCCACGCCGCGAAGAAACCCACAAACATAGTGGCGCCGATGAAGGCGAGCACGAACGCAGCGATGATGGGAGTAACCGGATTGCCTTCCTCAATGGCAGTCTCAACCGCTGCTTTTGGACTGTCCACCAAAACAAGGGGTTTGGGCTGCTCAACCGGTGTCTTCAACGCTGCTGTGCTCATAAAACCTCCGAATTGATTCAAGTTACCGGGGGTTTAGGATTCGGCGCTGTGATGGCCATCACGCGCCGGATGTGACCGAGTCCGAGCACCACTTTGCGCAGGGAACGGAATTGTACATCGATGCAGCCGCTGCCCAGTGTGGCTGCCCAGCTCCAGGTTGAATCATTGCTTTTGTCTCGAGCGGAGATAGGCCCCGGATCGTGCCGTCGTATACGTGCTGGTATCCGCATCTAAGTAATGCAGGAGCCATCGATGGCAACAAAAGACGGCAAAATCGACATCAACACCGCCCGCGTAGGAGAGCTGACTCAGCTCCCCGGCATCGCCAAGAACACGGCGTACAACATCGTCAACCAGCGCCAGCGGCGCGGGCTTTTCACCACCTGGGAAGAGCTGGCTGAAGTGAAAGGTTTTCCGGCTGAAAAACTGGACCAGATCAAGACCAGGGCGGTGCTTACCTCCGAAGACGAAGGGTTTCGACCTCCGCGACACATACGGCCTGATCACCTGGAGCGGGCGAATAAGAAAACCGCCGGCTATACCAAGGCCCTGCGGGCAACGCGCAGGCCGGCCAGGATGCATAGCGAAACCACCCGCAGAGCTGCTTGATGGCGATCAGTAACTGGGAATCTGGCGTCCGATCTCGCCTGCATCCCCAGGGATGGCAGGCATTGGTTCCTGCCAGCTCTTCTCTGCGACGCCCGAACTGAAAGGAACGGAGGATTGCAGCCGCTCCAGCGCCCGCGCCCAGGTCTGCTCAATGGAGCACGGCAGACGCTCCGGCTGTACCCGCACCAGCGGCAGGGGCGCACCGGAATTGAGAATGAACGCCGCCCGTGGGCTGCCCGTATGCAAGCAATGATGGATCAAGAGCCGTCGCAGGGTGGCTTGCTCTTCCGCGGAGCATTCTTGCACTCGCACGAAGTCCACATTCAATGCGCGCTCGGCGGCGTGCTCAGCCAGCAAGTAGGCCAGCCCGCCGGTCATGCCTGAGCCAAAGTTGACGCCGGTGGGGCCAAGCACCAGCGCGATGCCGCCGGTCATGTATTCGCAACCGTGATCGCCCACGCCCTCCACCACGGCTACGGCCCCGCTGTTGCGCACGGCAAAACGCTCGCCCGCGCGGCCTGCGATATACAGTTCCCCGGAGGTTGCCCCGTAGAGCACTGTGTTTCCGGCAAGAACGTCACCGCGGAAAGAGGCCTGTTGGCCTGAATCAATGGCGATGATGCCGCCGCTCAGCCCTTTGCCCACGTAGTCATTGGCTTCGCCCGAGAGATGGAACTCCAGCGGTGGAGCCAGGAATGCGCCAAAGCTCTGCCCGGCGACGCCACGAAAACGCAGGCGCCAAGGCGCGGAGAGCGCCACAGCGGCGCCGTAGCGGCGCATCAACTCGCCGCTCAACTCTGCCCCAATGCTGCGATCGGCGTTGCCAATCTCCAGAAACGCCGGGCGAGCGCCGGCCCTGATGTCCAACAATTGCATGAGCCGTTGCGAAAGTCCTTCCCGCTTCTTTTCTACCTTGGGGTTTTCTCGTAAACGCGCGGGCGGCATCAACAAGCCTTCAACCCACGCAGCAGACTCGGGCTGGCGCGGCTGAAGGAACTCCACGCGGCCCACGATCTCCGCGATGCTGTTTGCTCCCAACCTTCCGACGAGTTCGCGCACCTCGGCCGCCATCGCGGTGAAATAGTTCATCACCATTTCCGGCTTGCCATTGAAGCGTGTGCGCAGCGTTTCATCCTGCGTGGCGATGCCCACAGGACAGGTGTTCAAGTGACATTGGCGCGCCATGACGCAGCCGATGGCCAAGAGAGCCGCGGTGCCGAAACCGAATTCATCGGCGCCAAGCAGCGCGGCGATGATCACGTCACGCGCGAACTTCAACCCGCCATCCACGCGCAGGCGCACGTGCCGGCGCAGGCCGGCTTCCACCAGCGTACGATGCGTCTCCCGTAAACCGAACTCCCAGGGCAGGCCGGTGTTCTTGATGGAGCTCAACGGCGAAGCTCCGGTGCCGCCGTCATAGCCGCTGATGGTGATCACGTCCGCGCCGGCCTTGGCCACGCCGGCGGAAATCACACCCACGCCCGCGCCGGCCACCAGCTTCACTCCGATGCACGCATGCGGATTTACCTTGCGCAGGTCGTGGATCAACTGCTCCAGATCTTCAATGCTGTAGATATCGTGGTGCGGAGGCGGCGAGATCAGCGCCATGCCGGGCACGGCACGCCGCAGCCGGGCGATGAACGCACTCACCTTGGCCGCGGGAAGCTGGCCCCCTTCTCCCGGCTTGGAGCCTTGCGCCATCTTGATTTCAATTTCTTCGGCCTCCACCAGGTATTCGGTGGTCACGCCAAAGCGCCCTGACGCCACCTGCTTGATGCGGCAGGCCGCTTCCGGGTGATTGCGATAGACCTCCGGATCTTCTCCACCTTCCCCAGTGTTGCTGCGCGCGCCCAGCCGGTTCATGGCCAGCGCGAGCGTACGAGCCGCCTCCGGGCTGATGGCGCCGACGGACATCGCCTGAATGCTGAAGCGGCGCAGAATCTCCGACTCCGGCTCAACTTCCCTGCCCGCGGGTGCGTCTGGAAAGGCGACTGTCAGCAGATCGCGGATGGCGCTGGGTTCGCGCGCCTCAGCCAGGTTCTCATAAGCTCGGTAGCTCTCTGCTGTGCCGGTCTTCACATGCGCGTGCAGGCGGCGCAACACCTCCGGCGACGTGCTGTGCGCCTCGCCTTCCTTGCGGAAACGATACAGGCCGGCATCGCGCGGACCTTTGTGCTCGGGATGAAACGCCTGCGCATGGTTATAGAGATAATCTTCCAGCACGCCCGCGAGTGAGGTGGCTTGAGCGTAATTCGGCGTGCCGGAGAAAAATTCGTGGACGAGGTCTCTGTCCAAGCCGATGACCTCAAACAACTGTGCGTTGCGATAACTGGCCAAAGTGGAGATGCCCATGCGTGAAAGCACTTTGCGCAAGCCGGCGCTGACCGCGGCGGCATACGCGGCGGCGCCAGCGGGTTTCATCTCGCCGGCAAGCTGCATGGCCAGGAAGGGCCGCACCGCCGTGGCCCCCACCGCCAGCAACAGCGCGAGATGATGAGTATCGATGACCTGGGCGGTCTCCACGATCAGCGGAACATTGAAGTTGCCTGCCTGCGCCAGCTCCTGCCACACGGCGGCGGTAGCCAACAGCATGGGCAGCGCCGCGCGCCCCTGGCTGACGCTGCGGTCTGTGAGCAGCACCATGGCCGGCACCTCTTCTTTTTTGGTCCATCTTGCCTGCGCGCGGATTGCGTTCAGCGCTTGTAATGCGCCGGCAACACCCTGATCTGGCGCAAACGTGACGTCAACCTTCCGGCAAGAGCTAAAGTGCTGCTCAAGGAAAGCAAGCTGCTGTTCGCCCAACACCGGCGATTCCGCAGAGAAACCCGGGGCAATGCGGGTCTCCAGCGACATCACGTGCGCTTCCCGCAGCGGATCAATGGGCGGGTTTGTTACCTGGGCAAAACGCTGCTTGCAATAGTCCCAGATGGTCCGGCGCGTCTGTCTCCTGGACATGAAGGCGGGTGGAGTGTCGTCGCCCATGCTGAAGATGGCTTCTTTGCCGCCGGCCAGGGGCTCTAGCAGGAAACGAAGCTGATCTTCACTCCAGCCCAGTGCGGACGCCATGGTTGTAGGCTCGCTCGCCACTGGAGCCTCTACGGGGAATTCCCCAGGCAACCGCCTGCGCGCGGCCGAAGCGTATCCGCTTTGGCGCGAGATGTGCTCCAGGAGCGCGCCGTTGCGCAGCACACGTCCGGTGGAGATTTCCACCACCAGCATCTCTCCCGGGCCAAGGCGCTGGCGCTCCGCCACCTTGTCCGGCTCCACTTCCATCAAGCCGGATTCCGAACCGGCCATCAGCCAGCCATCGGAGGTACGGGTGTAGCGCAAGGGACGCAGACCGTTGCGATCGAGTTTAGCGCCCACAATGCGCCCATCGCTGAAGACCAGCGCCGCCGGCCCATCCCAAGGCTCGTGCTCCCAGGCTGCGGCTTCAAGATACTTTTCTACACTGGCAGGAAACTGATTTCGTTGCCCCACCGGCGGAACCAGGCTGGTGAGCGCCGCTTCCGCACTCCGGCCTTGCTGGACGAGAAGTTCGAGAGCATTGTCCAGGCTGGCGGAGTCGCTTACGTTTTCTTCCAGCGTGCGGAACCACGGACCGGCCTTGAAACGGCTGCGCACTTCCGGCTCGCGCGCCCGCATCCAGCGGCGATTGCCCGCGATGGTGTTGATCTCGCCGTTGTGCGCCAGCAATCTAAACGGCTGCGCCAACGGCCACGCCGGTTGCGTGTTCGTGGAAAAGCGCTGGTGAAAAACCGCAAACGGGGTTTCAAAGTCGCGTTCCCAAAGATCGGGATAAAAGAGCGGCAACTGCCAGGGCGCAAGCAAGCCCTTGTAAACCACGGTCCGCGATGACAGCGAACAGAAATAAACGCCCGCGCCCAGTTCCGCTTCAGCGCGTTTGCGAAAAAGGAAGAGCTTGCTTTCGCAGCGTCCGCTGTTGTCCGCGGGGGCCAGGAAGCACTGCCAGACAGCGGGCATGGTCTCCGCGGCGCGCTCGCCGGGGACGGAAGGATTCACGGGCACCGCACGCCAGCCCAGGCAGGCCAGGCCCATGGCGGGCGCCAGACGTTCGATTTCCCGCTGCACGCGCGGTTCTTCTCCAAGCGGCAGAAAGATCATGCCCAGGCCGAAGCAACCGGGCAATGTGATGCCCAGTTGCGCCGCCTGGCGATGGAGGAACTTGAGAGGCAGCGCCGTGAGCAGACCTGCGCCGTCACCGCTGGCGCCGTCAGCGTCCACACCACCGCGGTGAGTGAGACGCTGCAGCGCATTGAGCGCGCGGTCCACTACCTCATGCGTAGCAGCGCCGGAGAGATGGGTGACAAATCCGGCGCCGCATGCATCATGGTCCGGATGACCACTCAAGGAGGCATGGTGGTCGGGAAAGCCATGTGGGTACGTCCTGTCCATGATCTTTCATAGATCACGGCGGAGAAAAAGTTAAATCGGTAATTTGGATTCGATGTATTCGATTTTTGGGGGTTCAATCTTCCGTGGGCTTCACTCCGCCGGCCAATTCCTTGCGCGACAGTTCCACGAAAGCCGAAGCCGCCAGCGGCAGGCTGCGATCTCTGCGATAGACCAATCCAAGCTGCCGCCACAACTCCAGACCTTCGATTTGCAGCAGCTTGATCTCGCCGCGACGAACGTTCTCGCGGGCGAAGGCGCCGCAGATCAGCGAGAGGCCGAAGCCATCGCGCACGAAGCGCTTGATCATCACCACGCTTGTCAACTCCATGGTGATGTTCAGGTCGGAGTTATAAGGGCGCAGGTGCTTCTCCATCAGCTTACGGATGGAGCCGGTCTTGGGCAGGATGAGCGGCTGCCGCGCCAGTTCCTGCAGCGTGACGAATTTGCGATGAAACAACGGGCTGGCCGGCCCCGCCATGAGGTAAAGGCGGTCGCGAAAAATTGGAGCCACTTTCAGCCCGGGCGATTTTGCCGGCAGGCTGACAATGCCCAGGTCGATTGCCCCCTGCTCTACTTTCTCTTTTACCTTGTGGCTGAAGCTGCGATACACGCTGATGCGCACGCGGGGAAACTTCTTGTGGTACTTGGCCAGCACCTTGGGCAGGACGTAAAGAAAAGTCCCTTCATTGGCGCCGATGGCGAGTGTACCGGTAGCGACGCCAGTGTGGTCAGAGACGGCATAGAGCGACTTCGCCTGCATCGCCAGCATCTGCCGCGCGTAGTCGAGCATCACTTCGCCTGCCGGGGTCAGGCGGACAGACTTTGCGGTGCGGTCGAACAGCTTTTGCCCGTACTCCTGCTCCATCTGCCGGATCTGCGTGCTCACGGCCGGCTGCGAGCGCAGCACTTTTTCCGCGGCGCGCGAAAAACTTCCCAGGCGCGCGACTTCCATAAAGGTCTTGAGCTGGTCAAAGTCCATGAGGTAGTTCAGCAGAAGTGGGGGAGTAATTCAAGGAGAGAAACTGCGGCCAGGCCGCTTACAATAGACAGCATGGTGTTGCTTCGCCGCGCTTTTCGCATCTTCGGCGTCATGCTGCGCGAGATCTTTGATGAAGCCGCGTACGGGCGCTTTCTCGCGCGCACGGGAAGCCACCGTTCCAGCGCAAGCTACCGTGAATTCATGCGCGAAAGAGAGACAGCCACAGCGCGGAAGCCGCGGTGCTGTTGAGGGCTGCGGGCACTCGACTCTGGGTTAAACTCAAACCATGCGGGTCCTGGGCATTGACTGCGGCAGCGAATACACGGGTTACGGCGTGGTGGAAGAGCTGCCCAATCGCAAACTGGTCTGTTGCTGCTGCGGCGCCATCCGCCTCAGGGCGCGTGACGCCATGGCGGACAAGTTGCAGCAGATTTACGCACAGCTCAGCGCCCTCATCATCGAACACAGGCCTGAGATGGTGGCGATTGAAGACGTGTTTTACGCGGTGAATGTGAAGTCAGCGTTGAAGCTGGGACAGGTGCGCGGCGTGGCCATGCTCTCGGCCTCGGCGGCGGGACTGCCGGTGGCCGAATACTCGCCGCTATCCATCAAATCCGCCGTGGTGGGTTACGGCAGGGCGGAAAAGCGGCAGGTGCAGCAGATGGTCATGCGCCTGCTCCATCTTCCGGAGCCGCCCGAACCTTCTGATGCAGCAGATGCCCTGGCTATTGCCATCTGTCATATACATACGGCTTCCACGCTCAAGCATTATCGAAAAGCCAAGCCGCAGGTGGCGTCCTCATGAAGCGATTTCTGGTTTCTCTTTTGCTGACGGCGGGTCTATGCGCGCTGGTTGTCGTGGCCCTGGCTATGGCTGCAATCCAAAACCCTGACCCCAAGCTGAACCCGCCCATCCCGACTGTAACTTACGAGTGTTACTGGGAAGCGGCGAGGCCGCAGTTTTATTCGGTAATAGTGCAATCCACGGGCAACACGACCTACCTTGCCCGTAATCCCAGCCTGCCTACTGAGCAAGCGGCAGCCACTCCGGATGCGGCACGAGCGGCGGCCTTTGATCCTGATTATCGGATTGCATTCACCATGTCCCAGCCGAACCGCGAAAAAGTCATCAGACTGGCGGAACAGGCCAACTTCTTTAACGGCGACTTTGACTACACCAAGCACAATCTGGCCAACACCGGGCGCAAGACCCTCACCTATGCCGACATCTCGCGCCACTTCCAGACCGTATACAACTATTCGGAAAACAAAGCCATCCAGGAGCTGACGCTGCTCTTCCAGAACGTGGCCGGCACCATGGAATATGGGCGCAAGCTCGCTTTCAGATACAAATATGACAAGCTGGGCCTCGATGCCGAGCTGAAAGCCATGGAGGAAGAAGCCGCTAACCACAACCTGGTTGAAGTGCAGGCCATCGCGTCCGTCCTGCAGCAGATCGCGGACGACCCCACGGTGCTGAACATCGCAAG
>DASVFK010000037.1:0-6780 GCA_036380095.1 Candidatus Angelobacter sp.
CCAAGATGGATCTGCTCACCGAGCGCTCACGCAAGATCTGGATCCTGTGGAAAGAGTTTCATTCCAACCAGGACTGGTGGGGACCGGGCATGGACGATCCCAACTGGAAGCCGCCCGCGCCGTTGCAGACCAGTTCGGTAAAAGACCAGCCGGAACCGGTGCAGCGGCTCTATGCCATGGCGGCAGACCTGGGCATCGCAGAAGCGGACCGCATGGACGCCATCCACAAAGTGCTGCATCCGCCCACCGGCACCATCAATTGCTCCGCGCTCAACGAAAAAGGCGAGATGTCCAGCGTGACCACCACCAGCGGCCTGGCCTGGAAACTGGCAGGACGTTGCGGCGATTCTCCCATCATCGGCGCGGGCTGCTATTGCGACCAGGACGTGGGCGCGGCCGGCGCCACGGGCAGCGGCGAGGAGAACATCAAGGTGGCCGGTGCGCATACCATCGTGGAGAACATGCGCCACGGCATGTCCCCTGAGGAAGCAGGCATGGACGCGCTCAAACGCATCGTGCGCAATTACAACAATGACATGACCAAGCTGATCTACGTCAGCATGCACTACTACATCCTGCGCAGGGACGGCGCTTACGCGGGCGTGACTTTATGGTCGGGCCCGGCGGAGCGTCCGGCGCGTTTTGCTGTGGCGGACGGCAACGGCGTGGCGCGTCACGAAACGGCGAAAGCGCTGTTCCAAGGCAATCCCAAGAGCTGGCCACCGATGCCGAAGGCAAGCAAATAGCACCTCAGCAATTGGCAATTGGCAGTTAGCAGTTAGCCAGAAGCAAGAAACGAGAGATTCTCGCAATGGAAAGCCCGAGACAAGGGCCGCGGGGGCCCGCAACATCTTTTCTTTTCCGGAGGCATCGATGCGCGCAAAAAAGATCTTCTCTACCCTGATCGCCCTGTCGCTGGCCGTCGCCTTCTCTGGTGTGTCGCTTGGCCAGAGCGTTCCACCGCCGCCCAAGACAGTGGTGAAAAACATCACGGAAAGTATTCACGGGGTGGAGATCATCGATCCCTATCGCTGGCTGGAAGACCAGAACAGCTCGGAGACCCGCGCGTGGATCGACGCGCAGAACACATACTCCCACGGGATTCTCTCCAAGGTGCCAAGCCGTGATGAGCTGGAACGCCAGTTCTCCGCACTGATCAAGGTTGACGCCATGACTTCCCCGGCCTTGCGAAATGGGCGCTACTTCTTCACCAAGCGCGCGGCTGACCAGGACCAATCCATGATCTATATGCGGCGGGGCATGGAAGGCAAAGACCAGTTGCTCGTTGATCCTTCATCGTTCGCCGCGGACCACTCTGCCAGCGTCAACCTGGGCAATGTTTCGCATGATGCCTCGCTTCTGGTCTATAACGTCCGTCTGGGTGGCGCCGATGAAGTTGTTCCCCACATTTTGAATGTGGAGACAGGCAAAGACCTGCCTGAAAGTTTCCCTCGCGCGCGCTACAGCGGCCTCTCCTTCCTGCCGGACAAGAGCGGCCTTTACTACAGCCGCGTCACCAAGGAAGGCCCTCGGGTTTACTTCCACAAGCTGGGCACGCCGGTGGAGAGTGATGCTGAAATCTTCGGCAAAGGCATCGGCCCGGAAAAGGGCATCAACGTCGCCGTCAACGAAACCGGGCATTACCTGGTCATCGGCATCAACTACGGTTCATCCTCCAACCACTCTGAGATTTATCTCCAAGACCTGGCCGGCAAAGGGCCGATCGTCCCTGTGGTGAATGACGTGGCGGCGGGATTCGTCCCTGCCATGGCCGGAGACCGCATGTTCCTCCGCACCAACTGGAACGCGCTCCATGGCCGGGTACTGGAAGTGGACCTCAAGTCGCCATCTGACCGCAGCAAATGGCGCGAGGTGATACCGCAGGGTGAAGCCGTGATCGAAGGCATGTCCCTGGCCGGAGGCATGATCGCCCTGCAGGTGGCGCAGAATATCACCACGCGCATCCGCCTCTACGATCCCAGCGGCAAGCTGGTGCGTGAGATTACTCCGCCCACGCTGGGCAACATGTCCGGGCTCAATGGCCGCTGGGAAAACAATGAAGCCTTTTTTACTTTCAGCTCATTCCACGTCCCCGCCACCATTTATCGTTATGGGGTTGCTTCCGGCAAGCAGAGCGTTTGGTTCCAGTCCAAGGTTCCCGTCCAGGCCGATCAATATGAGGTCAAGCAGGTCTGGTATACGTCGAAAGATGGAACCAAGATTCCCATGTTCGTAGCGCATGCCAAGGGCATCAAGCTCGATGGCAACAATCCCACCTTGCTCACCGGCTACGGTGGTTTCAATCTGCCGCAAACGCCAGGGTTCAGCCCCGCGGCCGCAACCTGGATGGCCCGCGGCGGAGTCTATGCCCTGGCCAACCTGCGCGGCGGGGGAGAATTCGGCGAAGAGTGGCACCACGCCGGCATGTTTGAGAAAAAACAAAATGTCTTTGACGACTTTATCGGCGCTGCCGAATGGCTGATCAAGAACAATTACACAAAGCCCTCGCGCCTGGCCGTGATGGGGGGCAGCAACGGCGGGCTTCTAGTCGGCGCTATGCTCACGCAGCGTCCTGACCTCTTCGGCGCTGTTCTCTGCCGCTTCCCGCTGCTGGACATGGTCCGCTATGACAAGTTCCTGGTCGGCAGCTACTGGGTGACGGAGTACGGATCGGCGGACAATGCCGAGCAGTTCAAATACATCTACGCTTACTCGCCCTACCAGCACGTGAAGCAAGGCACAAAGTACCCGGCAGTGCTGTTCGTCACCGGCGATTCGGACACGCGTGTGGCGCCCCTGCACGCCCGCAAGATGACGGCCATGGTCCAGTCCTCCACCGGATCAGATAAACCCGTCATGCTGCTCTATGACACTCTGGCCGGCCACTCGCAGGGCGCCTCCACCAGCAAACAGGTTGGCCAGTTGGTGGATGAGTTCAGCTTCCTGCTCTGGCAGCTGGGCGCGGTGCAGGAGTCAGCCAAAAAATAACCTCCGCCACAGATGACACGGATGGAACTGATCTGAAGAAACCTAGCCGTTCCGGCCCCTCGGCGAAGCCACATTGGGCGAATTCCGGGTTGATTTATGGAGAACAATATGCGAAAATACCGAGATCTCAATACTCAGTGCTTGGCAGTCCGCACTCGCCCTGAGTCCGGAGGCCCGGAAACTGTAAGTATTGCGGGGTTCAAGGGGGAGAAAGGACGAATAAGACACCTCAGTGCCAATGGAGCGCCTAGTCCGTCTTTATATATTGCACCCGCTTTGTTTCCCAGCCAATCCAATGTTGGTTAGCATAGAGAGAAGAAATTGATCATGCCCAGGAAATTGTTGACGACACTCGCTCTTATGGCGGCATGGTTCGCCGCTGCCGGATGCAGCAATAACGCCGCAGCAGGCAAGCCGGCGGGGCCGCAGGCTTTTCCGGTGAAGGTGATCGCGGCGCAGGCGCAGATGGTGCCGCAGTCCACGGACTACCTGGCAACGCTCAAGTCGCGCAACGCGGCGGCACTGCAGCCCCAGGTTGAAGGCGACATCACCCGCATCTTTGTCCACTCCGGGCAGCGCGTGGAAGCAGGCACGCCGCTCCTGGAGATTGATCCGCGCAAGCAGCAGGCCACGGTCACCAACCAGGAAGCGGCGTACAAATCCAAACTGGCGACGGTGGAGCAGAACCGCGTAGACCTGGACCGGAAAACGAAGCTCTTTGCCGCAGGCGTGATCGCCAAGGCAGACCTGGATACCGCACAAAACGCATATGCCGCTTCCCAAGCCGACGCAGAGGCGCTGGAAGCTTCAATCCACGAACAGAAGGTCCAGCTTCGCTACTACACCGTGAACGCGCCGACGGATGGGATTGTGGGCGACATTCCGGTCAAAATCGGCGACCACGTAACCAACCAGGCCCTGCTCACCACGCTGGACCACAGCGGGCAGCTCGAAGCCTACATCTACCTGCCGGCGGAAAAATCCGGCAAAGTGCGGATGGGCATGCCGGTGGACCTGCTGGACGACCAGGGCAAGCCGGCGGCGCGTACCACGGTCTTCTTTATTTCACCGCGCGTGGACACGGATTCGCAAACGCTTCTGATCAAGACCCAGGTGCTCAATCCGGAGATGCGGTTCCGCAATGCGCAGCAGGTACACGCTCGCGTGGTGTGGTCGGAAGAAAAGCGTCCGGTGATCCCGGTGACCGCAGTCTCGCGGCTAAGCGGCAAGCTTTTCGCCTTTGTGGCGGAAGGCCAGGGGCAGCAGGCGGTGGCGCGGCAGAGGGTGATTGAAGTGGGGGACCTTGCGGGCAACGATTATGTGGTCCTGAGCGGCATCCAGCCGGGAGATAAGATCATCGTCAGCAACGTGCAGATGCTGGTTGATGGCATGCCGGTGATTCCGCAAATGTAAAAGCCAACTTCTTTACCGCGGATCCACGCGGATAAACGCTGATCTGGTTCGTCAACGAAAAGGAAGTTCTTCATGGTCAGTTTTTTCATTCGCAGGCCCGTATTTGCCACGGTATGTTCGCTGTTGATTGTGCTGGCCGGGGCAGTGAGCATCCCCACGCTGCCGGTGTCGCAGTATCCCAACCTGACGCCGCCCACGGTAACGGTCAGCGCTTTCTACACGGGCGCGAACTCGCAGGCGGTGGAGACCAGCGTGACCACACTGCTGGAGCAGGCCATCAACGGCGTGGAAGGCATGCACTACATCTCTTCCAGCAGCGGGAATGACGGTTCGGCTTCCATCAGCACCACCTTTGACCTGAACCGCAACCTTGACGTGGCCGCGGTGGACGTGCAGAACCGAGCTTCCACCGCGTTGGGGCGGCTGCCCATCGAGGTGCAGACCACGGGCGTGGGCGTGGGCAAGAACACGAGCTCGTTTGTCTGCGCGTTCGGTTTCTATTCCGACAAGGGCCAGTACGACAATCTTTTCATCAGCAACTACCTGGATATCTACGTGCGCGACGCGCTGAAGCGCGTGAAGGGCGTGGGCGACGTAATCATCTTTGGCGAACGCAAGTACTCCATGCGCTTGTGGCTGGACCCGGTACGGCTGGCGGCGCGCAACCTCACCGCCGGCGACGTGACCAGCGCGCTGCGCGAACAAAACGTTCAGGTGGCTGCCGGGCAGGTAGGACAGCAGCCTGCGCCCAAAGACCAGATGTACCAGATCAGCGTGCGCGCGGCGGGAAGACTGAGTGAACCCGCGCAGTTCGAACACCTGGTGATCAAGCGCGCCAGTGACGGTTCGCTGATCGAACTGCGCGACGTGGGCCGCGCGGAACTGGGCGCGGAGAGCTACGGCGGACAGCTCCGCTATAACGGCGTGAACGCCATGGGCATCGGCGTGTTGCAACTCTCCAACGCCAACGCGCTGCAGGTGGACCGCGACGTACAAGCCGAGGTGGAACGGCTCTCCAAGCGCTTTCCGCCCGGACTGAAATATCAGCTTGCGTTCGACACCACGCGCGCGGTGGGTGAGTCAATCCGCGAGGTGATCAAGACCCTGATCGAAGCCATCCTGATCGTGATCCTGGTGATCTTTCTCTTTCTTCAAGGCTGGCGCAGCACAATCATTCCCGCCATCACCATCCCTGTCTCGCTGGTGGGCACGTTTATCTTTGCCAAGGCCTTCGGATTTTCCATCAACACGCTGACCTTGTTCGGCATTACGCTGGCCACAGGCCTGGTGGTGGATGACGCCATTGTGGTGATCGAAAACGTGGAACGCCACATTGAAGAAGGCATCCGCGACGCACGCGAAGCCACGCAGGTGGGCATGCGCGAGGTCACCGGGGCAGTGGTGGCGACGTCGCTGGTGTTGATCGCGGTGTTTGTTCCCGTGTCGCTGTTTCCCGGTACAACCGGCCGGCTGTACCAGCAGTTTGCGCTGACGATTGCCTTCTCCATCGCCATCTCGGCATTCAACGCCCTTACGTTGTCGCCGGCGCTTTCAGCTTTACTTTTGCGGCACAGCGAGAAGCCCAAGCGCGGCATCTTTGCCGCCATCAACGCGGCGATCCGGGGCGGGACGAATGCTTATGAAGCGTTCTTGCGGCGGCTCTCACGCTGGAAGTGGGCGGTGATCGCTGTGTTCTTCCTGGGCCTGGGCGGAACCTACTGGGTCTATCAGCTCGTGCCTACCAGCTTTGTCCCGGATGAAGACCAGGGATATTTCTTCGTGCTCGTGCAGGCGCCGCCGGGGGCGTCGCTGCAGTACACGACGAACGTGCTCGACAAAGCCACCAAGATCATCGAGCAGAACAAAGATGTAGAAGGCATGTTCTCCGTTCCCGGCTTCAGCTTTCCCGTGAGCGGGCCGAATCGCGGCATTATCTTCGCCAGCTTGAAAGAAACCAACCAGCGGAAAGGGAAAGGGCACAGCGCCGCCGAGATCGTCAACGGCCTGCGCATGCCGCTGATGAGCATCTCTGAGGCGGCAGTGTTTCCATTTGCCCCGCCGGCGATTCCCGGCCTGGGCAATTTCGGGGGCTTTGCTTTCGAACTGCAGCAGTCCGGCGGAGGCACCCTGGACGAACTGGAAAACGTACTGCAACAATTCACGGCCAAGGCCAGCAAGCGCCCGGAACTGGTGCTGCCGCCGTTCTCGAGCTTTACCGCGCGCGATCCGCAATATGTGGTGGAGATTGACCGGGAAAAAGCCAAGAGCCTGAATGTGCCTTTTTCGCAGATCACCTCCGCGCTGCAGATTTACATGGGATCGCAGTATGTAAACGATTTTGACTTCAACAATCGCTCCTACCGGGTTTACGTGCAGGCG
>DASVFK010000038.1:0-8994 GCA_036380095.1 Candidatus Angelobacter sp.
AGCGTTTCGCGCTCCTTGCCGTCCACCAGGAACTTCACCCGGTTAATGCCGGCAACGTTCGCGGTGAGCGTTTCCAGCAGGGAAGCCAGGGTAAGCTGCTCAAGGAGGATTCCCGAAGGATGGCCATCGGCAAACGCCGGAGTCATGTCCAGCAGCAAAGTGTCATCGCTCAAAAAATAGACGTTTCTTACGTCGCTTGCGCTTGCCAGAGCGTGAGGCGAGGGCCTCTGCGCGTACTCGGCCAGCACCGCGCGCAGGACCGCCTGCACACGTAGACCTCGGTCTGAAGGAATGCGCACTTCGGCTTCTCGCCAGCGTAACGCCAGTTCATCGTCATACGCTACCAGAATGCGGATACGCTGTGGCGTGCCCCGGGCAGCAAGCTGGGGCGCATAGGCCGATGCGGACTCCTGACTCACCTGCTCGCCCCGGCGAAGCTGGATGATCAAGATACCGCTGACCAGGATCGCGAGCAAAAGCAGGCCGATGGTGATGCGAAAATGGCGGGGGATCAAGGATGTCCTCCAGCCACGCCCCGTGTCTGGGCAATTGCCGCCGCGATAGCAGAGGCCACCGTGTTTTGCATCCTCTCGCTCTCGAGCGAACGCACATTGTTCGGGTCCGGCGCTATTTCCACCGCAATGGCCGGCGGCACCACGTTGTTGAGAGGACGAAGCGAAATCCCCAGCACGGTCACCTGCACTTCCTTGCGCTTGAGTTCTTTGGCAACGGCCTGGGCAAGTTTCCGGCTGCGTTCCAGGGACTGCGCCTGCGCGCTGTCCCATACCAGAAAGCGTCCCTTGGGCGGCTGCGGCGAAGTCAACATGGGGGCGTACACGCGAACGCCCCTGCCCGGGCGTCCCGCATGCAACGCAATGTACAGCGCGGTGTGCGGCTCATTGGCGATTTCCGCGCGGCGGTCCAGGCCCACGTTCACGTCCGCATCGCGCAACATCTTTGCTGCGATCCCGCGCTGGGTGAGCTCCTTTCGCAACTCGCGCGCCAGAGCCAACGTCACGTCTTTTTCCAGCAACTTGCCGGTGAACACCGCGCCCTTGTCTTCGCCACCGTGGCCGGGATCAATCAGCACCAGCGGCTCCGCGGAGCGTGGCGCTGGTTTTGCCGCCTGGCCCTGCGCCGGGACAGACGATGAGCTGGCTTGGGGACCGCTTTCAGAGTACTCTTGCACGGCAGCGCGCACGATAGGAAGGGCGCAACAGAAAAGCAACCCTGCCGCCATGTACAGGCTGCGTTTACTCAAGAGCATAGATGGTAAGACCGCTGAGCAATTTGGGATAGAAGTCAGTTGATTTCTGCGGGAGCACCTGGCCGGCAAAGGCGATCTGGTGCACCTGTTCAATCCGCGCCGGGTTGAGCAGGAAGGCCACGTTGGCGCCCTGGCGCACCCAGGAGATGGCCTCTGAGGCGTCGCGTTCGTACTTGACGTTCTGCTGGTTCCGGATGGCGTCTTCAGAAATCCCCAGGATCCGCTCCAGCATGATCTTGTGCAGTTGCACTACGTCCAGCTCGCGCTGCTGTTCCGGGACTGTCCCCAGCGCGTCAAGCACCGCCCGCTTTTTCGCCCGCATCATGTAGGGACCCTGCCGGGTGACGGCCACAAAAGCCGTGCCGTTTGTGCCGGCTTCTTCCAGCAGCGTGGTGGCGCTGCGGTTTTCCGTCCGCAGGTCAATCCGGTCAATGTCAAAAAACCGCTGGGCGTTTTCCAGCATTTTCTCGCGGTCAAACGTGGGCAATCCGTGGACAATGCGGTGCGTCGGCAGGATCACCAGGCCGGGGCTCTCCATGCGCACCAGGGTCATCATCACGAACTCATAGGGGGCATTGGAACCGGCGGCGCCCAGTTCGGCACGGCGCTCGTCACGGTAGGCGAGCGCTGTCTCGTAGCGGTGATGGCCGTCTGCGATGAGGAGCTTCCGGTCGCGCATCTGCTGCTGCACGGCGGCGATGACTGCGGGATCGTGGATGCGCCAAACGCGGTGCAGCACTTCGTATTCATCCAGCACGGAAATCTCGGGCTCGTCTTCGCTTTTTGCGCGCAGCAGGGCCTCGACTGCGCCTTCAGGGTCACTATAGAGCATGAAGATCTGGCCGAAGTGCGCACGGGTGGTGCGCAGCAGGTCCAGCCGGTCCTGGCGAGGCTTGGCCAGAGTCTGCTCATGGCGGTAAACCACACCCTCAGAGTATTTGTGCAGCCGGCCCAGCACGATCAGGCCCCGGCGCTCCGTCAGGTCGTGGACGCCCGGCGCAGTAAAGGTTTCCACATAGAGATAAATCGAGGGTTCAGGATCCTGTTTGAGAATGCCCCCGGCGCGCCAGTCGTGCAGGTACTCTGCTGACCGGGTGTAGACGTTGAACCTGGGCGAGTCGTTTTCATTTTCCTTCCCCAGGATAATCCTTACCAGATTGTGCGGGCTGAGTTCATAGTACCTGGCCTGCATCTCAGGCGTGATCTTGTCATAGGGCTGTGTGACCACGTCTTCCAGCTTGACCTGGTGAGGATCGTACCGTAGTGCTCTAAAGGGAACAATTTCTGCCATGAAAACGGGCCTTCCTGCATTCTATCAAGCGCAGGCAGAAAACCGGACGCTCTGCCCTGAACATCTAAGCAGGACATGACCGGGGGTTTGGCTGCGGCCTCCGGGGGCTAAGTTCCTGTATTCTTTGGTAATGCCGCTGTGATAACATCGGCAGCAAAAGAGGTTCCAGATGCCCCGCTTTGAATCGAGCGGGTATAGGATTACCCGTTCCTTTGTACGCATCGGTTTGTTTGCTTTTAGCCGCGGCCGCCGGGAACCCTGGTTCCTGGTCCTCGCCCTGGCTTGTGCCCTTACGACGTATCTCTCCGCCCAGGACGTGAACGTCCACATCCAGCCACGACCGCCCGCGGAAGCGCCCAAGCCGGCTCCGGAATCCGTCGCCAGCAGTCCTGACGTCAACACCGATCCGGGTTTGAAAGCCAATCACGGCAAGCCGTATCAGGTGGACGTGGACCTTGTGCTAGTGAATGTGACGGTCACGGACGACTGGAACCGGATTGTCACGGGGCTGGACAAGGACAATTTCGCCATCATGGAAGGGAACGAACCGCAGCAGGTGCGGACGTTCTCCAACGAAGACGCACCGATTTCCCTGGGCGTGATCTTCGACATGAGCGGCAGCATGTCTGACAAGATCCAGAAGGCGCGCGAAGCGGTGATCGAGTTCATGAAGACGGCGAACCCGCAGGACGAATTCTTCATGATCACCTTCAACGACCGCCCGCAGCTGCGCGCAGACTTTACCAAATCGATTGAAGACGTGCAGGGCAAGCTGGTTTATACCGTGCCCCAGGGAAGCACTGCGCTGCTGGACGCCATTTATATGGGCATCAACAAAATGAAGGACGCCCATAACGCCAAGAAAGCGCTTTTGATCATTTCTGACGGGGGCGACAACCACAGCCGCTACACGGAACACGAAATCAAGTCCATGGTGAAAGAGGCGGACGTGCAGATTTACGCCATCGGCATCTTCAGCCTGGCTCCGTACCAACCGGAGGAAGTTTCCGGTCCCGCGCTGCTTACCGAAGTGAGTACAGTGACGGGCGGACGGATGTTTACCCTGAGTAATCCCAACGAACTGGCCGACGTGGCGACAAAGATTGGAATCGAGCTGCGCAACCAATATGTTCTTGGATATCGTCCAAACAACAGGGCCAAAGACGGCCGGTGGCGCAAGATCAAGGTAAAGCTGATTCCGCCCAAGGGGCTGCCACACCTGAATGTTTATTCGAAAACGGGTTACTATGCACCTTCGCAATAAGCCAGTTCCCGGGGTCCTGGGGCTCCTTGTCTCTCTGTTCGTGGTCGTGGGCCTTCCGTGGGCGCAAGGCCAGCAGCAAACACAACCGGCAACCCAGAAGGTGCAGGCGACTCCGTTGCCTGCTGACATCGACCCGGCAGATCCGGCGCTGCCCGTATGGGCGCGTCCAGCCACTGCTCCCGCGCCTGCAAGCACCGCCGCTCCAGGCAACGTGCCCTCCGGGAACAAACCGGAGCTCCCGCCCGACCTCAAGCCGGGCCCCGTTGGCGAGGTAACCAAGGGTGACAAGGGCGGCTTTGTCTACCGCACACGCGTTGACGAGGTCACCTTGCAGGCAACCGTGGTGGATGGGCGGCGCCGGCTGGTCACGGACCTGGGCCAGAGAGATTTCACCGTTTATGAAGACGGCCAGGCGCAGCAGATCACGTCGTTCCGGCGGGAAGACATTCCGGTCTCCCTAGGCATTCTGGTGGACAACTCGGGTTCCATGCGCACCAAGCGCAACGCTGTCACCAAGGCGGTGGTGAACCTGGTAAAAGCCAGCAATCCCAACGATGAAGTCTTCATCGTGAATTTCAATGACGAGCCTTTCCTGGACCAGGATTTCACCAACAACATCAGCCTGATGCAGGAAGCGCTGGACAAGGTGGACACCCGCGGCGGGACCGCGCTGTATGACGCCGTCTATGCTTCCGCCGATCATCTTGCCAAGGTGGCCCGGAAAGAAAAGAAAGTGCTGCTGGTGGTGACGGACGGCGAAGACAACGAGAGCCGCATGTCCCTGGAGCAGGCAATCCGCGCCGTGCAGGATGAAAACGGGCCCACCATCTATACCATTGGCATCCTCGGTGAGGAAGGCCATCAGCGCCGCTCGCGCCGCGCGCTGGAGTCGCTCTCGGTGCAGACCGGCGGCGTGGCGTTCTTCCCTCGCAACCTGGAAGAAGTTGACGAGATCAGCAGGGAAGTGGCGCGCGACATCCGCAACCAGTACAGCATCACGTATAAGCCGACCAACCCGCGCAGCACCGGTGGCTATCGCACGGTAAAAGTGGTGGCCCACTCGCCCGGCTATCGCGATCTGCAGGTGCGCACCCGCAGCGGATATTTCGCCAGCGACCAGAAGGCAGCGGCGACCACGAGCCGATAAGCATTCGGCAGTCAGCTCAACCAAGTCAGCCGCGAATTTCGCGAATTAACACGAGTTGATTGTTTCTGATTCGCGAGGTTCGCGTTCATTCGCGCCTAAACTTCTTGTGCTCTGGTGGGGCGAGCGGCTTCACGCGCTGAAGGCTCCGCCGCCCGTAACTATCCGGGAACATCGGCGCAAAAACAGTCGAATGCTTTTGCTGGCGCGGCTATAGTTCCACTCATATGCTACCGATCCCCCGACGCAGTAGCACACGCCAGCAATCGAGCCGACTGATTCGCGAACTTGGACGTTTTGAAACCCACCTGCAGCATTGGATTGCCAGTTCAGAAAAAAATGCCGTCTGGTTTCGCCGCGATCCGCTGGCGGCAATGCGCGCGGCCGGTCTAAACATTGACGACGAGCTCATGTGCGAACTGGAGACGCTCATGGGCGGAATTGCGCGCAAGCTGAAAACCAGTACTTAGTATTTGGTATTTAGTATTTGGTATTTAGTACTTGGCAGCCGGCGCTGCGGAAAGTCGCATGCCCCTTTGAGGCCCGGCCCCCCCAGCTATGATCGCGGCCTACCTGAATCCGCGGAACTTTTCCCGGAACCAATCCGGCTTGAAATGCGTAGACAATCTACAGCCTTGGGTGTAGATTGCCTACATGCCTAAAACGGAGCGCTATCAGAACCGGATCGAGCTGCTGCAAGGGACGTTGGACTTACTGATCCTCGAGACCCTGCGCTGGGGGGCGCAGCACGGCTACGGCATCAGCCAGGCCATCCGTCTCAATTCGGGCGACGTGCTGCAGGTGGATACCGGCTCGCTTTATCCGGCACTGCACCGCCTGGAGAAACAGAAGTGGATTTCATCCGACTGGAAGGTTTCTGAGAACAAGCAGCGGGTCAAGATCTACCGCCTCACCACGGCAGGGAAGAAGCAGTTAGCCGCTGAACGCTCCCGCTGGCAGCAATTGCTGGACGCCATGGGAGGAATCCTGGAGCCGAAGGGTAAAGAGAGTGAAGCATAGCGGACGGTGAAGAATGATGTTCCGGCGCAAACGCGAGAAAGAACTTGAGGAAGAACTTGCAAGCCACCTGCGTATGGCAGCGCAAGAGCGCATCGAGCGCGGCGAAGACCCACAAGGCGCCGCAGACTCCAGCCGCAAGGAACTCGGCAACCTTGGTCTGATTCGCGACGCTACCTCGCAGATGTGGGGCTGGGGTTGGGCTGAGCGGCTGCTCCAGGATGTGCGCTTCGGCCTGCGGACCCTTCGCAAGGACCGCGGCTTCACTGTGGTGGCCGTGCTCACGCTGGCTCTCGGCATCGGCGCCAACACCGCGATCTTTAGCGCAGTGCACGGAATTCTGCTGCAGCCTCTTTCCTTCCCCGATCCCGGCCGGCTTTACGGCGTGTGGAGCGCAGAGAAGCAGCAAGAAGGCCGGCGCGGCATTTCTGGGCCTGACCTCGCCGATTTTCATGAGCAGTCACGGTCTTTTGATCAGTTTGGGGCGGCTCTCGGATATTTCACCTGGAAATGGATGGCGGAAGGCGAGCCCCGCATTGTTCGCGTAACCGCAATCTCGCCGGAGATTTTTCCCATGCTGGGCGCGCGTCCGTTGCAGGGACGCCTGTTTACGCCAGAGGAGTATCACATTGACGGCGGCCAGATCATTCTCTCCTATGACTTCTGGAAACGCGAATTGGGCGGCGATCCCACCATCGTGGGCCGCTCGCTGACAATCCAGGATGGGCCCATCAAAGTTGTCGGCGTAATGCCGCGTCTGCCCGATTTTTATCCACGCACGGACATCTGGGCGACTTTGATTCCGGACTTCGAATTCATGAAGTGGCGCAGCAACCGCTTCCTGCAAGGTTTTGGGCGGCTGCGTTCCGGCGTAGCTCCATCGCAAGCGGAGCAAGAGCTCACCGCCATTGCGCACAGGGCGCCGGAGACGCCCGCCGGGCTCGCGATCACTCTTTCTGCCATGCAGAGCGACGTGGTTGGCAGGAATAACAGCCGGCTTCTGGCAATGCTGATAGGCGCCGTAGGGCTCGTCTTGCTGATCGCCTGCGTGAACGTAGCCACGCTTCTTCTGGCTCGCGGCGAGGCCCGGAAACAGGAGATCGCTGTCCGTGTTGCCCTGGGAGCCGGACGGCTGCGCCTGCTGCAGCAGTTGTGTACGGAGAACCTGACTCTCGCCTTGCTGGGTGGTTTGGCAGGAGCAGCTCTGGGTTTCTACCTCTTGCGTTTGCTGCTGCTCGTCTGGGCCGGCCAGCTACCTCGAACTGAAAACGTGGCGATGAATTTCCCAGTACTGGCTTTTACGGCTGCTATTGCTGTCCTGGCCAGTCTGATCTTCGGGCTTACGCCGTCTCTGGCGCTGATCAGAACGCACTTCCAGAACGCCATTGGAATAGGCTTTCGCGCCGCGAGTTCGCTGAACCGAGTCAAGCGCAACCTGTTGATCATCGCTGAAGTAGCCCTTTCGCTGGTGCTGGTGATTGCCTCCGGGCTTCTCTTGCGCAGCCTGTGGAAGGTAGCCCGGGCTGACCTGGGTTTTGTTCCCGACCACCTGGTTGCAGCCTATTTGCGGCTCAACAATGAGGATCCTACCGCCCCGGCGTTCTACCAGCAGTTGTTGGCCGAGCTGCCGCAATTGCCGGGTGTGCGTTCCGCAGCGGTGGGGGACTGCACGCCCGGCATGAAGTCAGCCCTGGCCAGTTTGAGCTTCTCCGATCGCGCCCCGGACCCGCAAAATGTGCCTTCGGCGGCAGGATGCTGGATCAGTCCTGATTACTTCCGCACCACGGAGACCGCTATTCTCGTCGGGCGCTCTTTTACCGCCGCAGACAATCTGGATACGCACCCTGTGGTCATTATCAACCAGGCCCTTGCCCGGCGTTACTGGCCAGGCCAGGACGCGCTGGGCAAAGTGATCACGGTGAGCTACTTTGGTCCCGGCCGGAGGCCTACCGGCGCCGCCACGGGAAGGGAAGTAGTGGGCATCGCGGCGGACGTTCGCCGCGTGGGGGAGATGGATGAGCCGCAAGTGTACCTGCCATTCACCCAGGACGAAACCAAGCATGTGCTTTGGGGAATGAACTTGTTCGTACGCAGCAAGGGAGATGACGCCGCGGCCGCGGCCTCCGCTCGCGCGACCGTACACGCTTTGAAAAACGGCATACCGGTTACGTTCCGCGGCATGGAGGACGTGCTGGGGCAGTCCCTGGCGCCGCGTCGAATGACCGTTTTTCTGCTCGGCGGCTTTGCTGCGATGGCTCTCCTGCTTTCTGCCATCGGCATTCACGGCGTAGTGGCTTATTCCGTAAGCCGGCGCACGCGTGAAATTGGAGTGCGGATCGCACTGGGCGCCGCGCGGGAAAGCGTGACCAGAATGATTCTGTTCGAGATGCTCAAGCCCATCCTGGCCGGGCTGTTGATGGGCGCCGCCGGCGCTCTAGCTTGTTCCCGGCTGATTTCGGGAATGTTGTACGGGACCCGGATGACTGAGCCTCTGGTCCTGGCCAGTTGCGGGGTGTTGATGCTTGCGGTGGGGTTTGCCGCTGCGTGGCTGCCTGCCCGAAGTGCGGCCTCCATCGATCCGATTCAGGCGTTGCGCGCGGAGTAAAGTTCCACGGGCACATACCAGGAGGCCCGGGAATTCCACCACCCAGGCGGTCAACCGATCCAAAGTGATTTCGCAAAGATTGATAACTCACTGCTGCGGCGCGACGCCGCGCCGCGGCAGGTTCACGTCTCTACGGCCGCAGAATGTCGTGGACAATGTCCATGATCCGCTGCGTGCGGCGGTCCAGGATCAGGATGTCCACGCCCAGCGTCACCCGGCTGTAAGTGCTGGGAAGAGGAGCCAGGCGCCGTTCCAGCTCGACTGGAAACGGTTCCACCCTCTTTTGCAGCCCGGGAGGCAGCGTGCCATCGCGCTCCAAGTGTTTTTTCAGCCCTGGAGGCAGATCGCCGCCGCGCTTGGCCAAGCCAGGCGGAAGATTGGCGTAACGGTTGCGATAGTACTCGCG
>DASVFK010000039.1:0-4122 GCA_036380095.1 Candidatus Angelobacter sp.
GCGCTCCTGCTGCGCAAGCGCCCGAATTATCTGGCAAAACACCAGATGGAAATCGTGGACCACCAGGGCAACGTGATTACCGCCGGCACGGTTGACAAAGACACGTTACGCCAGCTTCGCGCCGGCCGCCTGGAAATCCGGCAGCGGCCCGGCCCGCAAAACTCACTGGGGCTGGTCAAGCTGGTCTTCCCCAACCAATATGACGTGTACTTGCACGGAACGCCGGAGCGGGAGCTGTTTGCCAAAGCGCGGCGCGACTTCAGCCATGGCTGCATCCGCGTGGAAGACCCGGCTGCGCTGGCGGAGTGGGCGCTGAGCGGCACTGCGGCCTGGAATGCCGAACGCATTCGCGCCGCCATGAACGGCGACGAATCTCTCCAGGTGAACCTGCCCAGGCCAATTCCGGTGCTGATCGTGTACGGCACGGCGATTGTGGAGGATGACGGCGAGGTGCGTTTTTTTGACGACGTGTACAGCCTGGACGAAGCCTTGACGCGAGCGCTGGCAGCGCACAAGCCCTAAAGTAGTTTAGTTTGGTGCAGGTCCAAGCATCTACCTCGGCGCCTGAAGCCAGCAATTAAGCTTCCCGAAACGCAGGCACAAATGCCTGCTCCACCGCGCTCTTGGACGAATTCGGGAAATAACGGCAGACTACCAGCGGCGGACGCGCCCCACGTCTACGTGGACGAACTGCTCCCGCGCGTAATAGCCCACGCCGCCCAGCTTCAAGCCGAGCGCTGCATCGCGCAGGTCGGCGGTTTTCACGCCCGGAATGCGTATATCGATGGCCTCAGCCTGCATGTGCAGGCTGTGCCGGGCCACTGCGCGGGAGCGGCTGCGCAGAAAGTTGTTGCTCCGGGGCGTGCGATAGCCGCAGACCACGTCGATTTGCCCCTGCGCGTTTCCCACCGCCGCATCCAGGGTACTCAAAAGGTCGAAAAGCCGTGGATCGAAGCGGTGGACAGTCCCTGTCCGGTGGTCGCGCAGAAAATGATCGAGTTGCTCGAGCGCCGCAGGCACGTAGTGGTCGCCGCGACGGTAAATCACATCCAGGCTTTCATTCGTATGGGTATGAAACAGACGCAGGCGGTACACCGGCTCAAGCGCGGGCGCATTGTTGCCGGCTGCTGGAAAAGCAGAACCGCAAAGGGCAAACAGAAGAATGGCGACGACTGCTCGAAACACAGGAAGGACAGCCTAGCACAGGAGATTCGGCGGGCAGCTCAGGGGTTTGCCCTGACCCTTGTGAAGTTTTTCCCTTAACTCAGGAATCAGCCGACAGGGATTTTCTGCGCCGCCGCGGTCCGGAGCGGCCAACGAATTTGTCACGCACCACACGCAGCTCTTTGTAGCTTCCGCTTACCTCGTGGGCCAGGGCGCGCAACAGCTCCAGCTTGGACTCCGGGTTGGAAAATATGGTGAGCAACTCAGAACGGGGAATGAAAACCCCCCTGGTGTCACGAACAGCGCGGCCGGTGCAGGAGTAATTCTCGCCGGCAAGCGAATCCACCAGCGCGACGTACGCGGGCGACTCCACACAACTCAGAGGCAGCTTGCCTTTTTGCGACGACTCCATCGTAGTGCTGATTTCGCCGGTTAAGATCAGGTATGCCCCTTCCGCTTTGTCACCTTCGCGGAACAACACGGAGCCCGATGGAAAAAAGACTTGCTTCTGTGTTGCAGTCACTTGAGTCACTTGAGTAAGGTCCCCCAAAACCAAAGGCAGAGCCGTTCACTGCCTCTTTTGAAAACAAAAATACGACAACATTTAAGGAAGAGATGTGTTCGCGGTCACCTCAATTTGTGATTCTTATCACCGAACATGTGATTGTGGGCCTGGTTCACTCGCCGGCAAGCTGTTTGAGCTGCTCAGGGTCTTTCACGATCAGAGTTGCGCCTTTTATTTCAACGACCTTCTTCTTTTTCAGCGCGCCCAGCAGACGGGTGACGGTCTCTCGCGTGCTGCCGATCATTTGCGCGATTTCTTCGTGCTTGTAGGGCATTTTCAGGCGTGTATCGCGGTGTGGCAGGGACCGTGTCTCGCCGGTCCAGTGCAGGAGCAGGCGGGCGAGCTTTTCTTCCACCGACCCGGAAAGCCCCAGGCAGCGGATGCCTTCCTGAGCGGCGCGGCAGTCCTGCGTGAGCTGGAATGCGGTTTTCATGGCGGCGTCAGAGTGATGGGCGATGTAACGCGTGAAGTCGTGCGTGGCCATAAAGTTCACCTGGCATGACTCCACCAGCTCGGCCGTCTCTTCATGCTCGCGGCCGCCCAGGGCAGCCTCCAGCCCGAGCACTTCTCCGGCATGGGCAATCTTGAGAATGATCACCTTCCCTTGCTTGGACGAGGTATAAACCTTGGCGCGGCCGTTGCAGAGGATGTACACGCCGCGCGGGGGCTGGCCTTCAATATAGAGAAGGGTGCCCGCCGGGTAGAAAGACGTCGACTTGCTGCGCTGCAGGTCTTCCACGGCGGAGGGCGAGACATTGCAGAACTCCCGCGCATGACGAACAGGACAGGCTACGCAGCTTTCCTGGATTTCAAAGCCGTAAGGCGACCGCATGTTATACCTTCCAGCGCGCCCGGCAACGCTTGTTTTGGCACCCGGAGGAAGCGTGTTCGGGTCGGTTTGCCCCAGTTTGGCCTTTGCTGTGCCCTTTTTACCGTGACGCAGGTCACGGTGGGGCTGTGCAGGTGGGCTTTTTACACGCAATTTACCGTGTGTCCATCGTGAACGAACTGGCTGCCGCGGCCTTCGGCCTTCTTTGTTGTCATGTGCGACTCACTTGGGAACATTAGAAACGCGCTCCCGGACTTCAAAAGAGCGGAGGTTTTGCACCGCGCCGCATGCCGGCCACACGGACCACAAGTGCCAGCAATGCGGAGGCCCCCAACAGGGTATAGACCGGCCAGCCTTTGAAAATTCGGGGCACGAACGCAGCGGCAAAGACCGCCCACGCGGCATACAGCGCCACGGATTCAATTCGCGCAGGTCGATTCCGTGGCGGGGCCGTGGAGATCATTCGCGTGAGCGCCTGCCCGGCCATGGCGTAAATCCCAAGATAGACCAGGCCGCCGCCAATCAAGGTGGCCATCTTCACCTGGGCCACAAACGCGGGCCAGCCCATCGCCTGCTCCAGCAGGATGATCGCGGAAAGATGGACAGTGTGCGACAGCGCCAGCAGCACCAGAAAGAGATCGTGCTTCTGCGAAAGCCAGTTGGAAATAGCAGTGCGCTGCAAGTTGGCGAGCGCGGGACCGGTAAAGGCGCAGAAGAAGAAGACAAAGCTGATGCGCGCCGTTGCATCCAGCAGCGTTCGGAGGAGGACCTCGCTCATCATCATCGCCGCCATTGTAAGCCAGGGTTGCGGCTGCGGCCATCGGCGCTAGCCAAAAGCAAGAGATTAGCTGCGCCGCTCGCGCGCATCCAGGACCTTGTTTACCAGCCGGTCGGCATCCTTGTTGCGCTCACGCAAGACATGCTCGATGACAAACACGTGGAACTTGTCCACCAACCGTTGCGCTTTGTCAAACAGCGGCTTGAGTCCCGGGCTGTTCACTTTATAGCGGCCTTGCATCTGCCGCACCAGCAACTCGGAGTCGCTGAGGATTTTGATGGATTGATAGCGTGCCTGGGCTGCGTATTCCAGCGCGGCCAGCAGCCCGGAGTATTCAGCAAAGTTGTTGGTTTGCAGCCCAAGATAATCGCTCAGCTCGGCCAGCACGTCGCCGCGGGGGTTGCGCACAACCACGCCGTAGGCCGCGGGGCCGGGATTGCCGCGCGCGCCGCCGTCAATGTTGGCAATCACCTCATAGGCGGCGTGCGCCGGTTTGCCGGGAAACAAGGAGGACTGTTTCAACGCCCTTCCTCCAGCCGGATGGCAAGCCGCTCCGGCAGCCCGGCAGCAAAGATTTTTTCTTGCGCCTTCTCGATGTCGTAGGGCACGCGGTGAAAAGTGACGCTGCGCGCATCGGTGTCATACATGGCGAAGGCAGCGCGCGGATCGCCATCGCGCGGCTGCCCCACCGATCCTGGATTGATCAGGTAGTAGTAGTCCGGCTCGAGTTGCAGCACTCCGTCCGGCATGATTCGCTTCACGTTCCGCGGAGTGAGCAGAAAACCG
>DASVFK010000040.1:0-15504 GCA_036380095.1 Candidatus Angelobacter sp.
TCGGATCGGTCTGGAATTTCTGCGTCCCTCCGTATACCGGGCGCCGCCCGGACGCATCGCGCAAGAAGATACGGGCCAGCCGGTTGGCGATCTCCCGCGCCACCTCGAAGAGGTTCATCTCGCGGCCCGAACCCGTGGGACATTCGATCTTGAAGTTATCGCCGTAAAACGAATAGAACTGCAGCAGGGCACGGATCAGCAGAGCATTCACCGGCATCCAGATCGGTCCGCGCCAGTTGGAGTTGCCGCCGAACATGCCGCTGTCCGATTCTGAAGGCAGATAGTTCACCCGGTAGTCCTGGCCATTCACTGTGAAAACGTAGGGATGCTCGGCATGGTAGCGGGAGAGCGCGCGAATACCATAGGGGCTCAAGAACTCGTTCTCGTCCAGCATGCGCGTAAGAATCCGGCGCAGCCGCTCCGGGTTGACCAGCGCCGCTATACCCCGCGTGCCGTACCCTTGATGGCCAGGCCCGGTAGGATGAATGCTTTTAAGCAGTTCGGGCATGCGTTGAACGCGTTCCGTCAAGACCGCCGACACTCGCGGTACCCGTTCGCGCTGCCAGGGCTCAATGACGGTGGTTGCACAAAGGGGCAACAAGCCCACCATGGAGCGGACTTTGAGCCGCGTCGCCTGCCCGTCGGGAAAGCGCAGCACGTCATAGTAGAACCCGTCTTCTTCGTCCCACATGCCTTCCGGCCCGGTCTGATTCAGCGCCCGGGCAATCCACAGGAAATGCTCGGCAAACTTAATGGCCATGTCTTCAAAATAGGGATCGTAGGCTGCCAACTCGGAAGCGATCTCCAGCATGTTCTGGCAGAACAATGACACCCATGCGGTGCCGTCAGCCTGCTCCAGGTTCCCGCCGGTGGGCAGAGGAGCGCTGCGGTCGAAGACCCCGATATTGTCCAGTCCCAGGAATCCGCCTTCAAACAGGTTTTTTCCAAACCGGTCTTTGCGGTTCACCCACCAGCTGAAGTTGAGCATCAGCTTGTTAAAAGACCGTTTCAGAAACTCGACGTCGCTTTCACCCCGAAGCGCCTGCTCAGTGCGGTAAAGGAAGATCGTGGCCCAGGCGTGCACCGGCGGATTCACGTCGCTGAAGTTCCACTCATAGGCCGGGATCTGGCCAGTGGGATGGATAAAGAATTCCTGCAACATCAGCTCTAGCTGTTCTTTGGCGAAATCCACGTCCACCGTGGAAAGCGCGAGTGTGTGGAACGCCAGGTCCCATGCCGCATACCACGGATACTCCCACTTGTCCGGCATGGAAATCACGTGGTCGTTGATCATGTGGAACCATTCGCTGTTGCGGATGACCGGCGCGCCCGGACGCATCGGGTCGGCGTTGTGTTCTTCCAGCCATTTGTCCACGTCGAAGCCGAAATACTGCTTGCTCCACAGCATTCCCGCCAATCCCTGGCGCATGACCCGGGCCTCATCTTCGCTCAGCCGCTCCGGCGTGATCCTCCGGTAAAACTCGTCGGCTTCCTGCCGGCGGGCTTGCAAAATCTGTGCGAAGTCCTTAAAGGGATTGCCCATCGCCTCCGGTCCCCGATCGCTGAGCCGCAAGCGGATGATCGCCGTCTGGCCCGGCTCCACGCTCCCTTGATATTGCGCTGCGGCTTTGGTTCCCGTATGTCCGGGGTTGATGGCGTCCTGTTTTCCGTTCACCACGTAGTTGTTGATTGCATCTTTTACGTAAGGTGACGCGTTGGGCGTGCCGAAAATGCGCTCGTTATTGGTTTCATTCTCCGTAAACAGCAGCGGGACCTCTCCTTCCAGGTAGAGATACCGCTCGCCCAGTTGTGGATGCGAGCCGGTAATCGCACGCCAGCCATCTTTTCCGACGACCCCGCGCAACAAAGGCTTGGCTGCCCCCGGCCACCATGTCCAGGTGTTGCGAAACAGCAGGGTTGGCAGGATGTGGAGAGTCGCCCGCTCCGGCCCCCGGTTGACCGCGCTGATCTGGATCACCATGTCCTCGGGACTCTCTTTCGCGTATTCCACGAAGACGTCGAAGTAGCGGTCATCGTTGAAGATGCCGGTGTCCAGAAGTTCGTACTCAAAGTCACCGCGGTTGCGCTTCTTGCCCGTAGCCACCAGGTCATCGTAAGGAAATTCCGCCTGGGGATACTTGTACAGATACTTCATGTAGGAATGCGTTGGCGTGCTGTCCAGGTAGAAGTAATACTCTTTAACGTCCTCGCCGTGATTGCCTTCACTGTTGGTCAGTCCGAAGAGGCGTTCTTTCAGGATGGGGTCTTTGCCGTTCCACAGGGCCAGGCTGAAACAAAGCACTTGCCGGTCATCGCTGATGCCGGCAAGGCCGTCCTCACCCCAGTGATAGGCGCGCGACCGCGCCTGGTCGTGCGTGAAGTAATTCCACGCATTTCCGTCCTGGCTGTAATCCTCACGGACCGTACCCCACTGCCGCTCACTTAAGTACGGCCCCCATTTTTTCCAGGGCACGCCTTCTTTCGCCGCGTTCAGGCCTTTGTCCAGCTGGTTGCGCGATTCTTCCAGTCTTTTGTCTTCCGCTGTCCTGCTTTGGTGAGCCATCGCCGCCCTCCTGACAGGTACGTAGGATGAGCGGGCTTTCCCAAGAGATGTGTGCGCCGACCCGTCGTCGGTCTGCGGCCTTCTGATGCGGACTGCCGAGGGTCCCCGAGCAAGCGTTAGCCTGGCGGAGAGAACTTGCACCCGGCCGCTTATCGCGCATGCATTTCAATTTTCGCTTGGCGAATACGATGTGGGTGGGATCAAGCGCCCATATTGCACATTTGACCGCCTGTAAAAGCCGACATAGAATCTACACAGCCGGTTTTCGCCGGTCTTTTGTTTAGTTTGCTGCCCCCTCGTTCAACGGCAGGACAGCTGACTCTGGATCAGCATATCGGGGTTCGAATCCCTGGGGGGCAGCCAAATACCTACCTTAGCGTGCCAAGGTCTTCCCCACGCTTGGCTTCCTAACCGGCATTGGCTGATTTCGCCGCGCGTTGCTCATCCTTCAGGATTGCCTCGCCCTTGGTAAGCCAGGCCACGCCGAATGTCATCACGGCGGCTGCCTCAAGCCAAAATACCGGTTTGAGCGGTTCCACCATTTGCTTAACGGGCGGCAGGGCCGAAAGAGCAATCAGGGCGATACAGGCTAGGATGATCGATCCGCAGACGCGGTAGACGGCGTTTCTCTGGATTTTGCGCCGAGTCGGGTTTCCGCTTGTAAGCGCGAACAGCTTGAAGCAAAAGTAGGCAAACGTAAGGAAAAGCAACGTTGCAAAGGTCAAATGCAAGGCGCCAATCAATGAGGCGGGAGCCCCGTCAGGAGTCGTGGGAAACATTGCTACGCCGATGGCAAAGACCGACGCAGCGCTTCCGGCGATCTTGTCCCTCTTGTCATAGCCCTTGGTGGACATGAGGAAAATCCCGATGGCGCACAAGCTGCCTACAAATACGTCACGCAGGTCAGTGTAGTAGTACCTGCTGATCGAGCTTTGTATTCCGGGGCTTTCAAAGAGGATCTTTCCCACAGCCAATACCACGGGAAGGGCGAATCCGATGATCCCAACCGCCTTACGCAGGGCGAGGTAAGAGATCACTACAGGGTCTTGAGGGCCGGACTGCTGGTTCATAGCTAGGCTCCTTTCATTCTTGCACCGGGAAAAATAAACAATGACTGACAGGACAGGACCGCATGCGGGCCGAAAGGAACCAAAGAACTCCATCAGGTGGAGCCGGTGCGCCTGAGTGCCTCACTGGCAAGCTCCAGACGTGGAGAGCGCCATGCTACACCTTGGGAAATCAACGTGCAAACCGGCCGTGTGCTCCAGGCGTCCGCCTTGCTCTCGTCTCCGAATCTTCTGAAGTCGATGCACTTCGGATCAGCGACAAGACACGCTATTCCCGTCCATAGCTTCAAAGCATACCTACAAAACGCTCCGCGCTTGCGGCCAGCGCCAGCAGCTCAACGCAATCAGGAAATGATCGAAACATCAAATCGCGTTACGCGCCAACTGGTTCCATCGCGAACGACGTGGTACGTCCCCGCAGCCATGCACATCGTTCCGCACTCATACCCACCGTCCACCTCTGCTTCTGAGTCTGACTTCCAGCGAACACTACCAATGTCGAATATGACTGATAGCTTCTTTGTCTCCTTATCGACAACATGCATGACAGCCAGAGGCTTTACTCTGGAAACGGTTTCCCTCCGGCAGGCTGATGCGCCCTTCACCCGCAACGGCTGAAGATGCTCGAGGATTTCTTTTCCCGCGTCCTTACCGTTGATCTCGATGCAATATGAATCGGCCGCCAATTGCCATGCATCGATCTGATAGCGGACGACAGCTTCATAGAGCTCCGGGGGCACAGCGGTGACATTGATGGGCACTGCTTCAGCCTCAGCCTCCGTTTCCGGCAATACGCACCCAGCCTGTTTTGCCGCGGCTTTCAATGTTTTCCGGTACGCCGGCCCAAAGGATCCTTCTGGAGCATGGTAGGTGGCAGCAAGCCGCCATGTCCCGGTTTCAAACAGCCTGACCGCTGCTTCCGCCGGTTCTGTGAGATAGGTTCGATTGGGAGCAAGCTTGATCCAGTGCTTTCTGACTTCTGCATCTAACCTTGCTCCCTCTTCTCCGCGGGCGTCCGTATGGCAGACGAACACATCTGTATCGGGCGAAGTCGGGGCCTGGCCGGTTACAACCACCCATCCCGTCTGCGGAGTGGAGCAGGTTTGATCAAGTATGGGAAAGCAAAGCGTGTCCGACGTCAAGTTCAGGAACTCTGTCTGCACTACCAGCTTCTCGTTGAGCGTGTACTCGCTCTTCGGGATCACGATCCGCAGCTTCAACTGCGCCGGCGGAGCCTGCTGAGGGCCAGCGAGTGCAGTCAACGCAAGAGTCGCGCCAAGCAATTGAAGCAATTTCACTCTTACAAGCGTACCTTCGCGTGGCTTGACCTGCCACAAAAGAAGACAAAGGGCCAGGAGTGAGGAAATGCCGGCCGCAGGAACAAGGTTTGGTAGCGCTACCGGGAATCGAACCCGGGTTTGAAGATTGAGAATCTTCCGTCCTAACCCCTAGACGATAGCGCCACGGGTTTCGAGGTGAAATTAGTATAACAAAGCCAGAAAGATCGCCGGAATCCCACCCCAGCAAGCCAAAATCGGGCTCGCCGGGGGCCCAGGCATCGTGCGCAATCGGAGAAAACCTTACCGCAGATTGCACAGATAGCACTGATCAGCCGCAGGATCGGCGAAAATCGTCGCGGCCAGGAAAAACCTTGCCACTTGTTGGCACTGATGGCACTCATTAGACAAAGATCGTAGGGGTCTAAGGTTCTTACGATTACCCTCGATGACGTGCGATTGCGGCGATCGCAGCGATTTGCACAGATTAAGGAACTCACAACATGTGTGACTTAGCTCACGAAATTCTCAACTTTTTCCCTAGTAGAATCCGCAAGAAGGAGAATGTTTTTTATAATCGGGTTGACCGCGCCACGACAGTCTGAGTCCGCGGGCTGGAAGTCAGCAAAGCCGGCGGACGGAACTGACAGAGGAGTAAACTGCACCATGGCGGGAAAAACGTCAGGCCCATCGCAGAAAGAGAAGGCGAGCAGAAAGCCTAGCAGCAAACAAGGGAAGGCCGTCTCAATCGGCAAAGAAAACGGTCCCGGCAAGAAAGGTGCGCCGGTGAGCCCCCTATATCCCAAAATGGAAGAAGAGATCCGCCACCGCGCTTACGAACTGTATGAAGAGCGCGGCCGGCAGGAAGGGTTCCACCAGGAAGACTGGATACGTGCCGAAGAGGAAGTGCGGTCACGCTACCAGAGAGAGAAGAGCGCATAGGGTGAAACAGGTCCTTTTGCTTGACGACAATCCGGCGCAGCTTTCCATCCGCGACCTGGTTCTGCGCAAGGGAGGAATTGAAAGCCATATCGCCACCAGCGCGCAGAGCGCGCTGGCCCTGTTGCGCAGCGGGCCCGGACGCAGCAGGATCGGGCTGGTGATCACGGACCACATCATGCCCGGCATGGATGGAGCGGAGTTTGTACGGCAGTTGCGCGAGTTCAACCCTGGGGTCCCGGTGATCGTGATTAGCGGGCTGGCGGAGGCGGAACAGGAGTACGCAGGCCTGGACGTCATCTTCCGCATCAAACCCTGCGACCCGGAGGCCCTGATCAGGCTGGTCAGGGAGACACTGAACCCCAGGTATCGGGCGTCCGCCTAATTGCCTTGTGATGTAAATGAGAGGATACTAAGCTACTTACGATGCCTCTGCTTGGAAGCTTTTGTCTGCTGTTCGCTTTTGCGCTGAGCGTGTACTGCTTTGTGGCGGGAATCATCGGCGTGGTCCGCAAGGACGCGTTCGGGGCCCGAATGGCGGAAACAGCGCGGCGCGCCGGGATGGTCACGTTCCTGGCCGTCACCGGCTCGGCGTTCGCACTGGTGTGGTCCGCGCTCGCCAACGATTATACGGTTGCGTACATCCTCAACCATACCAACCGCGCCTTGCCCACGGCTTACAAAGTCGCGGCTTTGTGGTCGGGCCAGGAAGGGTCGTTGCTCTTCTGGTCGTGGTTGCTGGCGTGTTACGGGTTCGTGCTGCGCCTGCGCCACAAGGTGGACCAGCGGCTGGTAGCGCACGCCTCCATGATTGTGGCCGGAATCCAGGTTTTCTTCCTGCTTCTCACCAATTTTGCCGCTAACCCGTTCGGCATCGAGGCAGGGCCGATTGCGCGCGACGGCCGCGGCCTGAACCAGCTTTTGCAGTATCCCGAGATGGTGATCCATCCGCCCATGCTGTACCTGGGCTATGTGGGTTTCTCGCTGCCTTTTGCTTTTGCGCTCGCCGCGCTGATCATGCGCTACCCCGGCGAGAAATGGATCCAGATCACGCGCCGTTGGACCATGGTGACCTGGCTCTTCCTCACCTTTGGCGTCTCGCTGGGCGCGCACTGGGCCTATGGCGTGCTGGGCTGGGGCGGATACTGGGGCTGGGACCCGGTGGAGAACGCTTCCCTGCTGCCCTGGATCACCGGAACCGCGTTCCTGCATTCGGTAATGATGCAGGAGAAACGCGGCATGATGAAAGTTTGGAACGTGTGGCTGATCTTTATCACTTTCATGCTCACCATCCTGGGCACCATGCTGACTCGCGGCGGCGCGCTGAGTTCAGTGCACGCGTTTGCTGAGTCCAAGATCAGCACCTGGTTCGCCGGCTCCGCGGGCTGGTGGGGACCGGTCCCCTACTACATCCCCGGCTTCCTCACGATCGTGTTCGCCGTGTGCCTGTGGTTCTACATCAAGAACCGCGACCACTTAAAGTCAGAAAACAAGCTGGAGTCCATGGTTTCACGCGAATCCAGCTTCCTGTTCAATAACCTGGTGCTGCTGGCGGCGTGCTTTGCCGTGCTCTGCGGGACACTGTTTCCGATTTTCTCTGAATGGGTTCGCGGATACAAGATCACGGTGGGTCCACCCTACTTCAACAAAGTCACAATTCCGATTGGGCTGTTTCTTGTTTTCCTCACGGCAGTGGGACCGCTGCTGGCGTGGCGCAATACCTCATTTGCCAGCGTGCGGCGCAATTTTGCCATTCCAGCGGGACTGGCAGCGGCGCTGGGAGTGGCGCTGCTGGCCTGGAGCATGAAGCCGTGGATGGGCATGGCACAGGTCCGTTCCTGGATCAGCGGGCTGGAACTCGCGCGCTTCTACTCCTGGATGGCCTTTGTGATGAGCGCGCTGGTCATCACCACGGTGGCATCTGAGTTCATTCGCGGCGGGCGCGTGCTGCAGGGCAAGCTGAACACCAACTTGTTTGGCGGCATGTATCACCTTACGCGGCGCAACACACGGCGCTACGGCGGCTATGTAGTCCACTTCGGCTTTGTGTTGATCATCATCGGCGTGGCCGGCCTCACCTTCAACCAGGAAAAAGAACTGGAGATGGCGCAGGGCGACGAACTGAAGATCGGGCATTACACGCTCGTAGGCCAGGAATACACCGAAGACGACAACGCCAATTACCAATCGGAAACAGCGCTGCTGGACGTTTACAAAGACGGCAAACCGCTGACGCGGTTGAACCCGGAACTGCGCCTCTATAAGGCCAGTGGCGGCCAGCCCGACCACAAGGTGGCGATCCATTCCACGCTGGCCGAAGACCTCTATGTGATCTACACGGGCAAGAACCCTGATACCGGTCACCCGATCATCAAGGCCTTTGTGAATCCCCTGGTTTCGTGGGTGTGGATCGGCGTGCTGGTAATGGTGTTTGGCACAGGAGTGGCCCTGGTGCCGAACGCCGCCCCTGTTCGATCGGTCGTCCCGGCGGCGGTTGCAGCGCCGGCCATGGAAAACCAGGGCCTGCAGCCGGCAGGAGCGGCAAAATGAAGCGCACGGCTCAAGTTCTGCTTCTATGCTGCGCTCTCGTGCTGCTCATGCGGGCCGACACCTCGCGTTTTGAGAACCTGGGCGGAAAGATCATGTGCAGTTGCGGCTGCGGACAGATGCTGCTCAAGTGCAACCACGTGGGCTGTCCCAATTCGGAAAAGATGATCCGTCAGTTGCGCGCCCAGGTAGCGAAGACCAGCAACGACGAAGACGTCCTGCAGTTCTTCCGCGAACAATGGGGCGTAACCACGGTGGTGGAACCCGGCCGCCACGGCTTTGAATTGATCGTGTGGGTGGCGCCGTATTTTGGACTGGCGGCGGGATTGTTCCTGGTGGTGATGATCGTGCGCCGATGGAAGAGGAAGACGGCGGCGACTCAGCCCCCGCCGGTGCAGCTTGATCCGCACCTGGAAGCGCTGCGTGCCCGCGCGCGCCAGGAGACAGAGATATGACCCCGGCGACCTTTCAGTATGTGATCGTGGTTTTCTGCTGCCTGTTCACCACGCTTGGGCTGGTCTATGTTTTCTCGCCCAGCCGCGATGCCGACACCGGCGTGGAGAAGACCCGGCTCGCATACCTCTACGAACGCAAAGACGTGGTGTACGAGAACCTGCGCGACCTCAACTTTGAGTTCAAGTCCGGCAAGTTTACCCAGGCTGACTATGACAGCATGCGCGGCAGCCTGGAAGCCGAAGCCGCCCGCGTTCTGGCTGAGATCGAACAGTTGGAGGCCGCCCGGGCCTGAAGGAGAGAATTTTCTTGAAGCGCGTTGCACTTGTCTTCTTATTCACGTCCGTGCTGATGGCGGCTGCGGCAGCGCAGCCGCAGACCATCACCGGCCTGGTTGCCAACGGGACCACGCATAAACCCGCCGCCAACGTCGACATTACCTTGATCAAGCTGGAACAAGGCATGACGGAAGAGGCCCGCGCCAAGACCAACGCCAAGGGCGAATTCCGTTTCAACGTCACGGACGCGAACGCGCAGCGGCTGGTGCGCGCCCATTTCCAGGACGTGGATTACATGGAAGCGCTGCCTGCAGGAACGAAGACCGTGCAGATGACGGTCTACAATTCCGCGGCCCAGGCCCCTGGCCTCGAAGTGCTGAATCAGTCAGAGGTCTACCAGGCAAACGACACCCAGCTCCAGGTCATTTCCATCTTCCGCTTGCGTAACGCCGGGTTCCCGCCCATGTCGCAGCCGGCATTCGAGTTCTACCTGCCGGAAGGCGCAACCATTCGCACGGCCCAGGGAATCTCCACCAGCGGCATGCCCACGCGTGCCACCGCGGTTCCGCTCGCGGAAAAAGACAAGTACTCGCTGAAGTTCCCGGTGCGTCCGGGCACGACCCAGTTTGAAGTGGTGTACACCGTACCCTACGGCGGCAAAGCGCAAATGCAGCACAAATTCGCTGTTGTGCCAAAAGAGTTTTACGTTGTCACGGCGGAAGGAATCCAGTTTTCCGCGCCGCAAAACACCGGGTTCCAGGAAACCAAGGATTGGCCCATTGATAACACGGTCGTCGGCATTAACAAGCACATGATCACCACCAATGCCAAGCAAGTTGCGTTTGAGCTTTCCGGCAAGGGAATGCTGCCGGAGCAGCCGGATTCGGCCCCTGCAGGCGGACAGGCTGCGGCACCGCAGGGTCAGCAGCGCCAGGGTCCGGGAGGCGGACTGGGCACACCGAACGATCGTCCGGATCCGTTGCACAGCGGCCAATGGCTCTTCCTTAGTTTGCTGGCGGTGTTCCTGACTCTGGGCGCGGTGTATGTGTACGTGAGCAATCCCCAGCAGGCCGCTGTTCCGGCCGGCGCCTCCAAGACAAAAAACCGCCCCGGGCTGCTGATGGAAGCCATGAAAGAAGAAATCTTCCAGCTTGAAGCAGAGCGCCTGCAAGGCAAGATTTCCTCTCAGGATTACGAGGCAGCGAAATCCGCCCTGGACAAGACTCTCAAGCGTGCGATGCAGCGCCAGGGCAAGTCAAAATAGATCGCACTTTCCGATATACTGCTGGTGAGCGCGCTGCTCCAGAAAATCGCGCCGAACATCGCTGACTTCATGGGACTCATCGTTCGATCTTCTGCTCTGCACGGAGCTGGCGTCTACACCACGGCGCCCATCAAGAAAAAAACCCGCATTCTCGAGTACACCGGTCCGCGCATGTCGCGCGAGGAAAGTGAAGGCATGTACGCGGACACCGAGGTCACCTACCTGTTCACCATGGATGACGAGAAGACCATCATCGATGGCTTCGGCATGGCGGCGTTCGTGAACCACTCCTGCGATCCCAACTGCGTGAGCGACCAGATTGATGGCCGCATCTGGATCATCGCCTTGCGCGACATCGCCGCCAACGAGGAACTCACTTACGATTATTGTCTCTGGGACGCTGAACCCGGCGAAGAAGCGCCCTGTTACTGCGGAGCGAAACAGTGCCGTGGAACCATGTACTCGGAAGAAGAGGTCGCACGCCAGAAGCGGCTCCTGCGGCGGCAAAAGCAGCGTCGCACGGCCGCAAGGAAGCGGCGCAAGCGCAGGAGTAAGGCTGCGTAGCCCTCGCCGTCCCGCCGGCGCGCTTGCTCTTCAACAAGCCTGCCAGGAAATTTCTCGCGGCCTCATGACGTCCGGGTTTTTTCTTTGCGAACGATTTCTCCCCGAACCAACGTCTCTGGTACGCCCAAAGGTCACGTATAATTTCATAAAGCGACTTGAGGACCCAGGAGATTCCAGCAGTGGTTCCAGCCGACGGACAGCCAGGCAAACCGCGAGTGCTCGTGGTAGATGATGAGCGCGTCATCGCTGACACTCTCTCCACCATTCTCAACCAGAATGGGTTTGAGGCTTGCGCTGTCTACTCGGGAGTTTCGGCCGTCGACCGGGCGCGCGAGATAAAGCCGGAGTTGGTCATCAGTGACGTCATCATGCAGGACATGAACGGCATTGAAGCGGCCATCCGCATCCGCGAGTTTCTTCCCGGCTGCAAGATCCTGCTCTTTTCCGGTCAGGCCGCCACAGCCGACCTTCTGGAACGCGCCCGCGCCCAAGGGCACGAGTTTGAGATCCTGGCCAAGCCTGTTCACCCGCAAGACCTGCTGGCCAAGCTCAAGCCCTAAGGCCCTCCTTACAACTCTCGCCGGCCTTCGATAGCTTTCATCATGGTGACTTCGTCGGCGTACTCGATGTCGCTGCCGGCGGGAATGCCGGTGGCAATGCGCGTCACCTTCACCCCCGGGCGTTTGAGCAATTGCGTGAGATGCACCGCCGTGGCTTCGCCTTCAATGGTAGGGTTGGTGGCGATGATGATCTCATCCACGCTGCCGCTCTCGATTCGCTTCAACAACGAAGGGATGCGCAGTTGTTCCGGCCCCACGCCGTGCAACGGCGAGATGGCCCCATGCAGCACGTGATACACGCCGTTATAAAACCGGGTCTTCTCGATGGAAGCGATGTTGGTAGGCTCTTCCACCACGCACACCAGCCGCTGGTTGCGTGCGGGATTCGAGCAATAGCTGCACGGGTCCACGTCGGTGATGTTGTTGCACACGGAGCAGAGATGGAGCTTCTCTTTCAGGTTGCGGATGGCGGAAGCCAGCGCCTCCGCGTCTTCTCCGCTGGAGCGCAGAATGTGGAACGCCAGCCGCTGGGCGCTTTTGCCTCCCACGCCCGGCAGCTTCTTCAGTTCGTCGATGAGTTGAGCCATAGGCTCGGCAAACTTTGACAATGCGGCCTCTAAATCCCGGGAAGTCCCAGCCCGCCCAGCATGCCGCCCACCGTGGACTGCATGGCTTCATCCACTTTCTGCGCTGCGGCGTTCATGGCCGCCGTCACCAGGTCCTGCAACATTTCCACGTCGCCGCTTTTCACCACTTCCGGATCGATGCGCGTTGCCAGCACCTGCTTTTGCCCGTTCATCTTCACGGTGACGCTGCCGCCTCCTGAAGAACCTTCCACCACCGTTTGCTGCATTTTTTCTTGCAGGTTTTGCGCCTGTTTCTGGGCATGCTCCAGCATTTCCTGAAACTGGCGGGAATTAAAGCCACCCATGTCTCGATTATCCCTTCTCCCGATGATCAATCACGGTACGAATGTCCGCGCCAAACTTCTCCTGCATGCGCCGCACAATCGGATCTTCCGCCGCACGGCTGCGCGCGCTGGCTCCGTTGCGCGCCGGCCGGACCGCCGTGGCCGCACCGCCATTGGCTGCGGTGGCGCCGCCCACCACGTTGACTTTCACCGGGCGTCCTGCTGCCCGGCTGGCCGCCGCATTGGCAAGACGCTTTGGTTCTGCTCCCATCATCACGTCCATCACGGATGCGGACTGCGCCACCGTAATCGTCAACGTTCCTTCCTGCATCGTCACCCTTCCCTGCTCCAAAGTGGAGGCCAGCATTTTGTGTCCGCCGTCTTCCAACTCCGCCAGCACCACGCCAAGAATGGCCGCAGGATCACCGCTCGGCGCTGGATCTTCCACCGCTACAGCCACCGCGCTTTCAACGGGACGCGCTTGAGCACCCGCGTTGCTTCCCGCGTGTGACATCTCCGGGTCAACGCGGCCGCCCTTGCGTGCCCGATCAACCTCAAACGGCGAAGCCGGCCGCGCCACCGCTGGCTCGCCACTTTCTCTCGGCACAGCCGCGGGCGTGCCGCTTGCTGCTCTGCTCGAACTTGTTGTGGAACCCGGGGCCGAACTCGGGCCGGTCCTTGTTGCTGCGGTCTCGCCCGCAACCTGGCTCAACACCTGTTCCAGTGGCAGAATGCGTTGCGCGTGCACCAGTTTCAGCACGCCCAGTTCGAGATGAAACCGCTGCTCCTGGCGATAGCCTGTCTCGTCAAATGTGCGCAGCATGATCTGCAGGAACCGTGCCAGGTCCTCCTCGGAAAACTGCCCCGCCACACGCGCCGACCGCTCTCGTTCGTCAGTGGAGATCTGCAGCACTGGCGAATCTTTGCTTGCCACTTTGGCCACCAGGGCGTTACGCAAGAAGCGCACCAGCCGGCGGGCAAAGTGCGCCGGGTTCTGGCCTTCCGTCATCAGCTTGTCCAGCAGGCGCAACGCCTCTTCGCTGGAATTGCGGGCCACCGTTCCCATCAGCTCTTCCAGCACCTCAGAACCCACATCGCCCACTAGATCGCGCACCGCGGCGCCGCTGATTGTGGTCCCGCAGCAGGCTATGGCCTGGTCCATGATGGAAAGCGCGTCGCGCATGGAGCCGTCGCCGGCTTCGGCCAGCACCGCCAGCGCTTGATCGTCGGCCTGGATATTTTCCTGGCGCGCGATGTCCGCCAGCTGGCCCACGATTTCATCGAACTTCACCGCATGAAAGCTGAAGTGCTGGCAGCGCGAGCGGATGGTCTGCGGAATGTCCTCCGGCTGCGTCGTCGCCATCATGAAGACGATGTGCGCCGGCGGCTCCTCCAGCGTCTTCAAGAGCGCGTTGAATGCGGCGTCCGTGATCTGGTGGGCTTCGTCGAGGATGTAAATCTTGTAGCGATCACGCGCCGGGCGGTAGCGTGCGCCTTCGCGCAGCTCGCGGATCTCGTCGATCCCGCGATTGGTGGCCGCGTCGATTTCCAGCACGTCCACTGAATTGCCTGCCCGCACTTCCATGCACGACTCGCATACCCCGCAAGGCTCCGGTGTGGGCCTGTCTTTGGACCTGCAGTTCAGGGCCATGGCCAGGATGCGCGCGATGGTCGTTTTGCCGATGCCGCGATGGCCGCTGAAGATGTACCCGTGCGCGATCCGCTGCTGCTCGATCGCGTTTCGCAGCGTCCGCGTGACGTGGTCCTGGCCAATGACCTCGGAAAACCGCTGGGGACGGTACTTGCGCGCTAGGACCTGGTAAGCCATGCCGAAGTCCTGATTATACGCTGGCGCAAGAGGCGAGATTTTCACATCTTGACCGGAAGCGGCCACGAAGAGATTGTTTTGCTTCCGTTGAAAACCTGCCAGCGTACTCGAAGCCGGACGCCATCAGCGCCCTTGCTGCTGGCTACTGTTTGATCAGTGTCGCCTCGCCGGCGACTCCGGGGCACGTACCGCTCAAGATCGCAAACCCTGTGAACAACGATTCTATTGGCGGCCCAGTATCATGCACCAGGGTCACATGCGTTTGCCCTGCACCATTGGTATTCAGCAGAATGTCTCCCAGCAAGCCACTTACGGTACCACTTGTTACGCTGCCGGAAGCTAAACATGCAGATCCAGAAAAAACAAAGCTGCCCGAAACCTGGAAGAAGCCGTGAGCATCCGGCCCAGTCTGTGTGAGAGTAGCCTTGGCTGTTCCGGCCAAGCCGTTGGCCAATGGGCCGGCCCAGGTACCGCTTATGGGCGGCACAAAGATCATGAGACTGTTTCCACTATTCGCGCATGTGCCGCCCGTCAGGCTCCACGTGCCGGAGAGCGCGTTCACTCCGCCGGGCCGGTTCGGATCGGGCATCGCTATGACGGAGAGTACCTGCCCACGAAGAGATGCAGTGTTCAACGTAAGGGTACTCCCAGCTACCGTTCCGCTTACCATCAGGTCATCCAGGTTCGTGTCGAAACAGGCAGAACCACGTAGGTGGATGATGCCCGAAAGCGCATTGCCGCTTTGTGAAATCGCCCCGTCTGCAAGCATCGCAACTCCCGCGGGAAATGACGGCGGAAACAGGGCGATTTCCCAGTTGCCGGAAACAATGGTGAAGGGAGGATTTGAGTTCACGGCCCCTGCTACCTTAGTGCCGGAACCGCCACAGCCCAGAAGAACCAGGAAACAACAAGTGGCAGCAACCACCAAACCCAAACAGGAACGCATTCCCACCTCCAGTCCGGTAAGCGGCCAATTCTATATTCATCCGGACACCTGGACGAGCGGCTTTAAACGACTTTAGGTGTCGTTCTACGACTTCCGGCCCCGACTTCACGCCGGAAGGCCGCGGAGCAGACTGGTATCCCAAGCTGAAGTATGAGTCACTCCCACTCGATCGTCCCCGGCGGCTTTGAAGTCACATCGTACACAACGCGGTTGATTCCGCGAACTTCATTCACGATTCGATTGGAGATCTTCTTCAGCACCTCATAGGGCAGCGGCACCCAGTCGGCCGTCATGCCGTCTTCCGAGTG